>CAZHUW010000125.1:0-9854 GCA_964535295.1 uncultured Bacteroidota bacterium | reverse complement strand
AGTCCGTGCGAAACAGGACGAAGATCCTTGGGATCGATTACTTTGGTGTAATAAGCTTCAACCTCTTTTTGGGTAAGTCCTTCATAGAAGTTCATTGCCGACGTTTTGATAATATCGTCCTTGGGGTCGAGGTTGATGCGTTTCGCGTCGACGTTAGGGTCAAATAGGATCGGTGTCAGTTTCGTAATGAGTTGATCAAGAGTCTCATCTTTTGCAGTCGGGAAGGCACCATCCGGTGAATTCTTTACCAGTTGTGCAAAATATTCCTGCGAAAAACCGGGCTCGAACTTTTTACTTCCGTAATGATGGTGAATACCATTAGAGAACCAAACCCGTTTCGTATACACCATGAATTTCTTAAAATCTTCCGCATTGCGGTCGCCTTTATAGTTGGCCACTATGGCTTCGAGCGTTCGGCGGATCAATAGATTGTGTTTATAATTTTGATCCCAGATGATATCTCTTCCGGACAAGCCTGCTTCATAAAGATAATAGGCCAGTTCCTTTTGTTTCGGGGCCAGCTGTTCAAAACCCGGGACCTGGTAACGGATCATTTTCAGATCGGCGAATTGTTCGGTCTGAAACACGAATTCGTTTTCACTTTTACCTGCGGGGGTCTCTGACTTTTTTGCGCATGAAACGGACAGGAGCACGAGAGCGGCAAACAGCCATTTGTTAAGATGTTTCATAGATCTCCTTATGATGATGTTACAAAAAACGAACAATTGATTTCGACGGCAGGAAATTTAATTCAATCGGGATTAAGACGCAATAATAATTGAAGGTTACTACAGAAGCGGTCTACCAGGTCAGGAGCGGAAGAAAAAACCGCAACACTGTTTTTTGTTGCTGCGGTTTTATGATTATTTGATGGATTGGGCTTTTACCTCTCGTTGGTACTTTTTCAAGACCCAAATCAGCAATACAACGCCTGCTACGAGTGAAAGAAAGAAAAGCGCAATGACATCGTACTGAGGTTTAGTCTGTAGAACGTCGAGTGTCCAATTGACCTCCTTAAGGTAAGCCTGGCGGAGTTGATCCCGATTGATAACTTTTCCGAGAATACCGATAAGGACGGTAACTATACCGATCCACGCGGTCAGGTTTTTATGTTTGCCGATGGCGGAAAGGATGATGCAAACAGTTCCGATCGTAAAAAGTACATGGGATGCATTATAAAGAAGACCGGGTGTGCCTTGTGAAAAAATAGATCTGAGGTTTTCCGGGATCGCATAATAGAACCACAGCCCAACGCCGATCTGCATAATGGTCGGGACCACGAACCAAACCGCGCCCCAACGGATAGCGAATTGTTTAAGCGCTTCATTGGCCTTTTCGCGCATACCGAGGTATAACACCAGTAAGCCCGAAACGGCAAGAGCCGAAAGTGCAATATGCAGATACCGCGGGACCAGGGTCACCTCGTCGGTGTTGAGGTGCCAGCCGGAACCATTTGTATTAGTGTAGACCGCAAGCCATTTTTGAGGGGTCTGCATAAGGGTCAGGTTATTAACATAAATGAACGCGATCAGCGCAAACATGACCATACTGATGGCGATGAAAATGTACCGGCGGTTCCTGAATTTTTCAAAACCGCGCGTATAGAAATAAAGGCTGTAGTAACCGATCAGAATAAGTAATACGACCGACAGCCACACCGACGCCATGAGCACAGAAGATGTGTAAAAGAACTGGCCGTAAATACCCTGAACAAAAAGTAATGGTGCAATACCGAATGTGATGGTCATGGAAACCATGAACGGCAATATATGGCCGAGTTTTTCAGACAAGTGCTCATGCAGCGACCTTTTTTCGGGGCTCGAACTAAATCGGGAGATCATTTCAGAAACAAATGTCATACAAGTTCCGCCAACCAGGATGTTCATCAGGACCACGTGGATAAAGAACGTCAGGTATAATAGGAATAGGATCATACCGATATCTCCCGGAACCGGGATCACGTCGGGATTAGGAATGGGCAGTTGATCTGGCATTTTTCAATTCCTTCTGAATAAAAACTTTCAGCTTAATAATTTAATAGGTTAGACCGGTTTATTGAATTAAAGAATTATTTTACTTCTACTGCCAAAGGTTTGGCCTTCACAATATCTCCGATAAATTCAGCCAGCGCACGCCGTTCGTCATCGTTACCCATAAAAGGCGGCATGATTCCCGTAGCAGTAAGCGCGCTGAGCCGCCGGTAGATAAAATCGCGATCCCAACCTGCGGCCAGATCTTCCATTGATCGGTAGCCATTGGTCGTATGACAACTTTGGCATTGCACACGAAATATTTTTTCACCTACGATCTTCTGGTTTTCAGGCGTAATGGTCTTTTCTGCGATCCATCTATTGTTTTTCAGGATCTCGTAATTGGAGGAGTCGGCAGCTACCGATTTCCTGACCCCATTGGAATAGAGATAATCGTAGATGACGTAAGGTTTGCGCAGCATTTCCCTGATACTTTCAGTAGACCCGGTGACAACAAGGCCAAGCGCAAGGATCGCGATGCTGAATCCGAATGTAAAGATACGGGGGTTGAAATACGGACCAAGAAGACTCACCACATAAATTGTCACTGATAACAACATGACCAGCAAGAGGAGCCGCGTCAGCACCGAGAGATTACCGGATCCGATATTAGCAATGCCGGATAACACAAGGTTAGCCACGCTTTCCGGCAAGGAGCTGAAGAACCAATAACCGATGAACGGCAATAAAAAGAAAGACGGCATCAGCCACTTGGCCGAATAATGCAGCATACGCACGCGCAGGGATTCATCCTTGATACGCGACGAGGTTACGATCGCAAATACGCCGGCAATGGCGAAGGTGATCACGGTACGCAGTACTACCGAAGGCAAATAAGAAGGATTGAGGAATCCGTCCCAGATGTTACCGGTAGTTATCCAGTCGCCCGGCGTCAGCATGAATGTCAAGATACCATTGATAATAACCAGCGACATGAAGGCGATCCCGTAATACAGCCACGCGAGTTGGAGGTGAAATTTCTTGGAGACCTTTCCCCAGGAATAGTAATAGAAAAATGCGATCGATATCTCAACAAAAAAGACCACCCATTCAATGGCCCAGAAGAACATAAAATTATGGATCAATGCCGAGATACCTGTCGGGTTGACATTACCCACTACGAACCAGATACCTATGCCACCCAAGGCGCCAAATACGGTCGTGAGAAGCATCAGGAAATTTGAAAAGCTCTTAATATAATCGAGCAAGGGCTCATCATTTCGTTTGAACGCAATATATTCCGTAACAGCCAGATACAGACCGCCACCGATGGCGAATTGCGCAACGTATACGTGCAGGGTTGCGATGATTCCGATCAGCCATCCGCCGCCTACGCCGTTGACATTCCATACCGGAAATTCTAACATACTTTTTATCCTTTCTTTACCACGATTTTTTTTTCATCGAACACATCATTCCGAATAATGCCCCCACATGGTGAAAATAATGATGCCGGCCAGGAGCGCAATGCCGAAGTAATGGACGGCACGTGAACGCCACGCCGGAGCATTGCGCGAATCTATGAAAGGAATCATGACCCATAGTACACCGACAACGGAGAACAATAAAATGCCGACAAGTTCGCCTTCAATTGGACCTACCTCTGCAGGAAATAACTTTAGCAATTGGAACATCGCAAGGAAATACCATTCCGGTTTGATTCCGATAGGCGCCGGTGCCAGTGGATCGGCCTCTTTACCCAGTTCCCACGGGAACATTACAGCCAGCAGACCCAGGAAATTCATCACCAGGAGCCACACATAGACATCTTTAATCGCAAAATCCGGAAAGAATTTCATATATTTTTTCTTTTCGGGGGGGAGGTTTTCAAAGAACTGAGGTTCGTGGATACCTTGCAATTGGATGAAAACTAAATGCAATCCGAGTACTCCCACGAACATGAGCGGCAGTACCCAAACGTGCAGCGCAAAAAAACGTTCGATCGTTTGCGTACCCAGTTCCTTACCGCCGCGCATCATGTCGGCTATAAAAGTTCCGACGACCGGCAAAGCCTCGTTGGTCTTGATGCCGATCTGTGTTGCAAAATAAGCTAATTGGTCCCAGGGCAGAAGATAGCCGCTGAATCCGAACCCGAGGCAGATCACCAGGAGAATGAAACCCGTCATCCAGGTCATTTCGCGCGGGTATTTATATGACTTCATAAAGAACGTGCTGAACATGTGGATAAATACGACAAGCACCATCAGATTTGCTGACCAACTGTGAGTTGAACGGATCAACCAGCCGAAATCAACCTGTGACATGATCGCCATGACGCTGGCATGCGGTTCGCCTGCATTATAATGCACCATCAACAGAATACCTGTGATCACCTGGACCAGAAACAGGAACAAGGCTATGCCGCCCATATAATACCAGACGGAATGACGGTGCACCGGCACCTGCTTATGTTTGAAAAAGGCAATGATCCATCCAAGGTCAAATCGTTCGCGTATGAACTTTGGAAGGAACTCCGTGCTGGGATCATTCAGTGAATTGGAATGTTGTTGTTCGCTCATAAGTTTTATTTTTTTATTAAATTGTTTCGATGAAGAAGGGTTCGGTTATACCCTGGATACTACGATGTCATCGCCGTTCGTCACTACTTTATATTTGTCTAAAGGGGCCGGAGGTGGTCCGGATATGTTTTTACCGGTAAGATCATACGTGCCGCCGTGACAACCGCAAAAGATATTGTTTTTTTCGGCAAGGTATTGAACAGTACATCCGAGATGCTTGCACGTGGCACCGAACGCAACTATTTCACCTTCGTCGTTCTTCAACACAAGAACCGGTTTAGTGCCGAATTTAACCAGCTTAGCGCGCGTGTTCTTAAAGTCTGCCACTTTTCCAACGATAACGGATTGGATCTGGTTGGAGGTATCTTCTTCTTCACGCGGTTTCAAGTAGCGGAATACCGGATAAAGAAAAGCGCCTATCCACAGAACAAATCCTGCTCCAAAAATCGTTCGGATAAAATCACGCCGAACAGTCTCTTTGTCCGGCAAATGCAGGTGATGTTCGTGTGTGTGCGCCGAGTCGTTAGTTCTGTCCATAGACGTAGGATCCCCTTACATTAGTGTGAAGTAATGAATGATGTAAATTTTCAAAGCTTCAGTACAAATCGCACTTTGGATAAGAATTCAGATATGAAAACCGACAGAAATGATATAGAAATGTGTGACAGCAATATATCTACAATAATATAAACTGTCAAATATTTTTTATAGAAATAAAAAACCCAAGGAGGTTAGTCCTTGGGTCTCTATCGTAGCCAAGAAGTTAGGGGGTAACTTCTTTTGTGGGGACTATAAATTAGTATAGACAAAGCGAAAATGCAAGAAAAAAAGATCAATTTTCAAAAAAAAGTGAATTTTCATGACAAATGTCCTTGTTTCATAGGTGTCCCCGTACTTAAATTGTGGCGTAACAATATTTTATAAGGAGAAGTATGAAACGCATAGGAATTCTAACAGGTGGCGGCGATGTTCCCGGACTCAATCCGTGTATCAAAGCGGTTGTTTATGAAGCAATTAGTGAAGGATATGAGGTGGTAGGCATCAAAAGAGGATGGGGTGGTTTATTACGTTATGATATTAATAATCCGGATATTTCTAAAGATCTTGTTTTTAAACTAGATAAATCAAATACACGGACTATTGATCGAAGCGGCGGAACGGTGTTGCATACGTCGCGAACTAATCCGGCTAAAGTCAATAAAAACGAAATCCCCCAATTCCTGCGAGATTCGGGATACGATAAACTGGATGAAAAATCTAAGGTTGACTTTACGCCCTATATTTTACGTGTACTGGATCATTTGAAGATTGATGCTTTGGTAACTATCGGCGGTGATGATACCTTGAGTTATTCGGTTCGGCTTAATAAAGAAAAGTTTCCAGTCGTGGCCATCCCCAAAACTATGGATAATGATGTCAACGGAACGGATTATTGTATCGGATTTTCCACCGCCGTGACGCGTTCGGTACACTTCATTCAGATGCTGCGTACTCCGGCCGGTTCCCATGAGCGGATAGCCGTTGTGGAATTATTCGGAAGGAATTCAGGCGAAACCTCATTGATATCGGCGCTTTTGGCCAATGCGGACCGCTCGATCATATCGGAAGTTCCTTTCGATCCGGAACGTTTATCCGCGTTCTTGATGGAGGACAAGCGAAATAATCCGAGCAATTATGCGATCATGACCATATCAGAAGGCGCCCAGATGATCAAAGGAACGATCATTGAATCGGGCGAAGAAGATGCATACGGCCATAAAAAACTGGGTGGCATCGGTGAGATTACGGCCGATCAGATCAAGAAGATCACAGGAAGTCACACGATCTATCAAAGTCTTGCCTACCTGATGCGCAGCGGAGAGCCCGATGCGCTTGACCGCATGGTGGCGCTCAGCTATGCCGGGCTTGCTGTAGATATGCTCACGAAAAAAAATTACGGCGTTTTGACGGCATTACATGATGGAAAGTATACCGTAGTTCCTGTGGAAACGATTACCCAGGGCAAAAGGATCGTAGATGTCAAGGAGCTCTACGATGCTGAAAACTATAGGCCGAAGATATTCAATGTGATGAATAAACCGATGTTCCTGTATTAAAAAATGAAGACTCCAGAACGTACGTAAATTTGCCGGCGGTCAGTTGAACGGATTGTTTGAAGCAAGGGACGAACTGATCGGCATGAGGTAAAGTTAAAAATAATATCTTATATTTCCCGTCCAGAGTTGGGCGGGAATTTATTTTTTTAACCCCGTCCGGCAATTGAAGCATGTTTTCAAAACCTACAGGAACGATAAGTCCGGATTGCGTTGGAAAAAAACGGCTGTAAGGGCTTAATGGTTCACCGTTCAGCGCCGAAAGTAAGAGTTGGGAAAAAGAATTGGCTCCCCGATCGCGGAGGAGTTTATGAACGATACTAAGAGGCAGGTGGCCTGTATTGACGAAAGCGGATAAAGATCTGCCGGTAGCCTTTATCGCGGTGATGCCAAGGCCGTTGGCGATATAAAAATTGGCGTCGCGGTTTCCTGAACACACCGATACCACACCGTCGCTTTCAATATTCAGAACATTTTTTGAATGGCTTATCAGACACACATAGTCCGGCACAGACATTTTTTTTTCAATACGCCTTCGTAGTAACGAACACAAGACGGGGCTCATATAAGACAGGTCTTCAATTTGCTTCCGGCCGACAGGGAGTTTATTAAGAACGTTGGCCGGTATGTACAGCGGGAGTGAATTTCCCTGATACGGCGTACCGATCGTGACAATACGTTGTAGCCCTGTGTCATGGATAAAAAGATCAAACCATTCGGCGATGAGTCCACCTTGGGAGTGAGCAAATATCTGGTAGGGCGAGGAACCGATGCTTTCATGTATAAATATCTGCAGACGGCTGACGATCGCAGGAATATCCAGTTTGTTACTCAGCGTCGGATAATCGAAAAAATGAACATTAAATCCGTGCCCTGCAAGAAACGACGAAACGCGTCGCCACTGTTTGGTGATATCGGCGAGACCATGGATGAAGATGATGTGTTCAGGATTTGCCATCGAAAAAAATTTGAAATGTATGACTAATATACTATCTTTCTACGAAAAATTCATAACGATCTATTCAAATGAAGCTTCATTTTGTTGAGTACGGCAAAGGCCATCGAAGGACGGTCATTATCCTGCACGGGCTGTTGGGCTCGGAGCGGAATTGGCACACGGTGGCACGAAGGCTGAGCGAGCACTTTCATTTGTTTATCCCCGATCTCCGTAACCACGGTGTGTCTCCGCACGACCCGGTACATTCGATTGCCGCTATGAGGGAAGATCTTGAAGTGTTTATCGATGATCACATCCACCAGAAGTTCTATCTGGTCGGCCATTCGATGGGCGGGCACGTCGCCATGAATTATGCCTTTCACCATTCTGAGACATTGAATGCACTGATCGTTGAGGATATTGCGCCGCGGTCGTACGGAACGGGATTGGTAAATATTGTTCAGGCTATGGAAGATGTTGACCTGTCGTTGTTCATAGAAAAAAAACAAGTCGAACACGCACTTGAATCAAAAATTACCGACAAAGGGGTGCGCCAGTTCGTTATGACGAATCTTGTGCGGCACCATGAACATTTATCCTGGCGGGTCAATCTTCCGGCTCTGAAACATTTTGCGGAGAACGAGATCGTACGTTTTAAGGCGCATGACTATCATGCGTTCAGCGGGCCTACGCTTTTCATCGGCGGTGAACGTTCACAATACGACCTGCGAAAAGACCGTGAGCTCATAAAAAAGCACTTTCCTGAGGCGAACATTGAAATGGTGGCTGACGCAGGCCATTGGATCCATCACGAGAATCCCGATCGATTTTATGATCTGGTCACAAATTTTATCAAAACCCATTGAATAATTAGTAATGAATAATGATTAATAAACATTGCGTATCAATGTGAGTTACTTTGTCAGCAGCGATATAAAACCGTTTATATTATTCATTACTCATTATTCATTATTTAATTGGTAATCGTAATGGTCCAAGTGGTCTCGAGCATGTCTTCCGGAAATGAAGGTGGGAGCGGATCGAGAGGAAACGAATTGACCACCGAAGCATAGGCAGGCGAAACAAACGATTTATCGCAGTCATAATCGATCACTTTCGAATCTAAAAGCTGCCCTTGGCGGTTCATTTTGACGTAGATCCGCATGCTGCCTAGTTTTGCGAATGGGCTGAAAAATATCTTCGATGTGATCTCATACCATTTATTTACCATCTTATTCTTCCACTTCAGCATGTACGGCGCGAATTCCCATTTGTAGGAACTAAGTTCATACAAAAATCCCTGTGTGGGTGCCTCAGATTGTCCGGTGATCTGTTCTTTGACCGATTTGCCTTCGGATTTTTTCAAAAAGGGATAAACAGGCTGCACAGACTGATTATTCTGAAAGCGGTCCTCATCCGTTGTTTCTGTTTTCTCATCTTCGCCTTTGTCGTCTGCTTTGGTCGATTCCTTGTTCTCGGCCATGGCCACATTTTTTGAGTTTTTGAGATGATCGGGGATATCTAATATATCCGTTTTCGAATCGCGGTCGGACAATATCTTTGCATCGTCCGGTTTGATCTCATTGGCTTTGGGGTTTTCGAGGAGTTCTTTTGCTTTTTCAATTTCTTTGTCCTCGAGAAGATTGAGAATGACCATTTTTTCGTCGTTGGACAACGGTTTGATGGGCGGCACGTAATCTTTGATAATGAACTTAAGAGAAAAGATCATAAGGAGGTTCAAAATAACGGAGAACAGAATTCCCCACAGAAGCAATTTCTGTGAAAGATTGAGTTTCGGCGTGCGTATGATTATGAGCAGGAAATCGCCTGCCCTGATCCTGATTTTCATTTTTCAACGAAAAATAATGTGAATAACGATTTCCAATAAGTGATTTTTTTAAATGAAAATCAAGTCACGATGCTTTTGTAAAATGGGGGTCGTTTAGATCAGTCTCTGTGTAACCTGATTAGACGGGATAAAGCGGCCTGAGTTTAGTAGAATCCAGGACTATTTTATTTACCGGCCTGCGCGCTTGCTTTTCTGTAGAGGATCCTCCCGCCTACTATGGTCATCACAACGGATGTACTAAGGATTTCTTTAGGTTCGATCGCCGTAAGGTCTTTGTCCAGGACAACCATATCCGCCAGTTTTCCTTTTTCAATGGAGCCTTTTAATTTTTCTTCAAAGGCTGCATACGCCGCATGTATCGTAAAGCCTTTAATGGCTTCCATGGTCGTCATCTTCTGATCAGGATGCCAGCCTCCCGGAGGAAAC
>CAZHUW010000124.1:4764-9854 GCA_964535295.1 uncultured Bacteroidota bacterium | reverse complement strand
GGTCTGGCGCTGACGGCCAATATGTACGGCAGTGAAAGCCTCGGCAAAGCGTCGATCCTGCTGGCATGCATCCTTCCGTTGTATAATGTGTTAGCCGTCATCGCGCTCACCGTACCGATGCGCCATGAGCGGCAAATGAAGATCAGCGGCGCATTATGGGAAGTAGTAAAGAACCCGCTCATCATGGCCGTTTTTTTCGCGATACCTTTCGCCTATTTTAAGATCGCGGTTCATCCGCTCGTTGAGAGAACAGGCGACTATCTGGCCGCGCTGACCCTGCCGCTGGCTCTGATCGGCATCGGCGGATCGCTTGGCCTGGAAGAGATCAAAAGGCCTTCAGTCATAGCGCTTTCGGCTTCCGCGTTTAAAATAATTCTAACGCCGCCACTTCTGACCTTCGGCGCGTATCTGCTTGGTTATACCGGCGAAGATCTTGGAACCATGTTTATTCTTTTTGCTTGTCCGACGGCGATCGTTAGTTTTGTTATGGCGGAAGCCATGGGGGTCAACGGGAAACTCGCAGGAAACATTATTGTCATTTCAACGTTAGCATCCATCGTAACGATCTCTGCTGGGCTTTTTATTCTTCGATCCTATGGACTTATCTGATAACACCCTTTCGGGTCAAATTATATTCGTTCGATTAAATTAATATAGAGAAACATGATTAAAACAATGGTATTGGTTCTGCTTTTAGGAATCACCGTATCCGTTTTTCCTCAGAACCCGAAGGTTGTTATCAAAACGGACATGGGCGATATTACGGTGGAACTTTTTATTCACCAAGCGCCGATCTCAGCGGGTAATTTTCTGACCTATGTAGACGACAGTTTGTATGTCAATTCTGTTTTCTATCGCGTAGTAACTTTGCAGAACCAGCCAAAGAACGATGTGAAGATCGAAGTGATCCAAGGCGGTTTATTTTCGGACGAACGTACGCGGTATTTTCCTATTGAACACGAAACCACGCAAACAACCGGTATTCTGCACAAAGACGGCGTCATTTCCTACGCACGGGCGGAACCCGGAACGGCCGGTTCTGAAATATTCATCTGTATCGGGGATCAACCGGAATTGGATTTTGACGGCAGGCGGAATCCGGACGGACAAGGATTTGCGGCGTTTGGAAAAGTGATCGAAGGAATGGATATCGTTCGTAAGATCCAGCAGTTGCCGGAAAAAGATCAAATGCTGGTCCGGCAAGTTACGATCTTCAATATTGAAAGAATAAAATAGAAAACTTATCGACCATTAGATCCATTATATAAAGAGGAAATGAAACATGAAAAGGATATGGTTAGCAGTAATTTTTTGTTTTGTCATTGCAGCTGAAGCCGAAGCCCAGCAAACAGAATACCCTACGTCGCGTTTTTATACCGAGGCAGGATCGGAACCAAAGGAACGGGTCGTTGATTTCGAACGTATGCGGCTGGAAGTGTCTTTTGATGCGCCGAAAGGATTGGTCATAGGGAAAGTTACGCACTATTTCACCCCGCTGAGAAAAGAAGTTGAGGAGATCCATTTTGACGGCGTTGGGATCCGGATACAAAAAGCCCTGCTGAACGGCAAAGAGGTGGAGTATACGAACAACGGGAAAAGCATTACCGTTCTTCCGAAACCCGCGCTGACATGGAACAAAAAGGACAGCATTACTTTTATTTATGAAGCCAATCCCCGTGAAGGAATATTTTTTGTTGGCTGGAATGACCCCAAAAATAAAATGAGAAGACAGATATGGACACAGGGGGAAGATATCAGCCATCGTCACTGGATCCCGATGTACGATGAGCCCAATGATAAAATGATCACGGAGACGGTCATTACTTTTGATAAGAATTACAAGGTCCTTTCCAATGGAAAGAAAATTTCTGAAAAGGAAAACAAGGACGGAACAAAAACCTGGTTTTATGCGATGAACAAGCAGCATTCATCTTACCTGCTGATGCTTGCGATCGGAAATTATGAGGTTAAAAATATTAAATCCAAGAGCGGCGTGCCCATTCAGCTTTGGTATTATCCCGATCAGGCGGACAGGGTAGAACCTACGTATCAGCGTACCGCCGATGCGCTGGATTTCCTTGAAAAAGAGATCGGCATCCCTTATCCGTGGGGAAATCTTTCCAATATACCAGTTTCCGATTTTGTGACCGGCGCCATGGAAAACACCACAGCGATCGTATTCGGCGACTTCTGGTATATTGACGCACGCGGATTCCTGGATGATAATTATATCGATACGGATGTGCACGAACAGGCGCATCAATGGTTCGGCGATCTGACGACGATGCGAAGCTGGAAAGGGTTGTGGCTGAACGAGAGTTTTGCGACGTATTACGGAAAAATGGGGTGCAGGAAATTCTTCGGAGAAGATCATTTCCAATGGAGCCGCCGGCAGGAACAAGATCAAAGTTTAGAAGCTTCACAAAAAGACCGGTTGCCGCTTGTTCATACCGAGGCCGGAACGACCAGATATTACCCCAAAGGTTCTTTTGTGATCGAAATGATGCATTACGTGTACGGGGAAGAAGCGGTCAAACGGGTGATCTATCATTTCGTGAGTCATCACCGGCATCAGAATGTGGAGACCAACGATCTGTATCAATCGTTCCAGGACACTCTCGGGATCACACCCGATTGGTTCTTCGATCAGTGGATCTACCGCGGTGGTGAACCGCATTACCTGGTAAATTATTTTGACGTGAAACAAGATGCGCGTCGGACGGAGTTCATGGTCAATCAGATTCATAAAGTGGACGAACTGACCAAATTGTTTAAAATGCCGATCGTGTTTGAAGTTCATTACACGGACGGCACGAAAGACAGCGTGCGTGAATGGATCGATCAGGCGGTACAAAAAATAACTGTTCCGAATCCTCAAAACAAAGATATCGATTTTGTGTTATTCGATCCGGGAAATCATGTCCTTAAAGATGTTACATTTGAAAAATCGCTGACCGAACTCAAGGCGCAGGCCCTTCGTGCGGACGATATGATCGACCGGTACGATGCGGTGAAAGCGATGAGTTCACATCCCGCTGAAGATAAACGCGATCTACTGATCGATATTTTCAAAAAAGAAAAATTCCATGCGATCAAAAGCGAGATCGTGACCCAGTTAGCCAACGACCCTGATGAAAAAAGTACCGCTTTCATTCGCTCCGCTTTGCGTGATCCGTCGGCAGATGTTCGCAAAGCCGTGTTATCCGGAGTATGGACCATTTCCGAAGCGATGCGTACGGATTTTGAGAGTTTATTAAACGATTCGTCCTATAATATTGTCAATACCGCTCTGACAAAGCTGACGACGCAATTTCCTGAGAACACGGATCGCTACCTGGAACTGACGAAAGATCAATACGGTCTTGCTAACGAGATCAAATTTAACTGGCTTGAGATCAAAGCCAAACGCGGGGATAAAGAGGTGCTGCAAACGGTTGTGGATTATACAAGTAATTCTTATCCGTCCGTAATACGCGGGCAGGCTTTTCGTATGCTAAAACGGTTCAATTATCTTGATGATACGGTGATCGCGAATCTGTTCGATGCGATCTTGTATCCGGCAGGTTTTCTCAGCCGTCCGGCTAAGGCGATCGCGGATTATTACTACGAGCAATATGACTATAAGAATAAAATGAAAGCCTATTACGATTCGCGCAGTTGGGAACCGAGGCAGAAAGAAATACTGCGGAAAGTGGTGAAATAACGATGCATCCCAACGAAAAACTTATCGAAACGTTTTATACGGCATTTCAAAAACGTGATGCACGGACAATGAAAGATTGTTATGATGCCGCTGCAGAGTTCTCGGATCCCGTATTTCAACATCTGAAAGGACCGAAAGTGCCTGCGATGTGGCAGATGTTGTGCGAACGCGGAAAGGATCTGACGATTGAATTCAGCGCCATACAGGCCGATGACCGTACCGGCAAAGCGCATTGGGAGGCCATGTATACTTTTTCCGCAACAGGAAGAAAAGTTCACAACCGTATCGACGCATCGTTTGAATTTAAGAACGGAAAGATCGTTCGTCATACCGATGTGTTCGACCTCTGGAGATGGACCCGCATGGCGCTTGGTTTCAAAGGAATATTATTAGGCTGGACGCCATTCGTACAAAATGCAGTTAGAAAACAAGCCTCACGATCATTATCTAAATTCATGGAACATGAAAACATTTCTTGACGATTTCAACAAAACGCTGGGCGATGCGGTGAAGCGTCTCCAGTCGCTGGACGAAGCACAAAGCAGGATCCCTAAAACGCCCGGCAAGTGGTCGGCGACACAGATCATCGGACACTTGATCGATTCTGCCGCTAATAATCACCAGCGCTTTGTCAGGGCCCAATTTACGGAAGATCTCATTTTTCCGGGATATCAGCAGGAAGAGTGGGTGCGGGTTCAGCGGTATGATGAGGAGAACTGGCACGAACTTATCCATTTATGGAAATCCTATAACTTGCATATTATTCATGTCGTTCATCACATACCCGCCGAGAAGCTTACGAACCCGCGGATCAAACATAATCTTCATCAGATCGCATGGAAAACCGTTCCGGAGCATGAGCCGGTCACATTAGAATACTTTATCCGCGATTATGTGGGACATTTGAAAAATCATCTGGAACAAATATGGTCGCAGTATAAGATTTGAATTCATTTCTAATCTCTGCCGTTAAATAAAAACATGAACCTCGAAACGATCCGCGAATATTGTTTAGGTAAAAAAGGCGTGACCGAGGATTTTCCGTTCGGCGAAGATACGTTGGTCTTTCGGGTAATGGGAAAGATCTTTTTGCTGGTGGATACGTCTTTCACTGAATTCATTAATCTGAAAGCCGACCCTGAAATGGCGATCGAGTGGCGGGAACGTTATGAAGGCGTTAAGCCGGGATATCACATGAACAAAAAGCACTGGAACAGCGTGTATCTCGACGGATCGGTTCCGCACAAAGAGATTCTGATGATGATCGATCATTCATATGAGTTGATCGTGTCGGGGCTGAAGAAAAAGGACAGGGAGAAGCTGGGAAGAAATTAAAACCGATTTTTTTGATACGTTTTCGTCATGCTTCGATACATCCTCGCTGCGC
>CAZHUW010000124.1:0-4664 GCA_964535295.1 uncultured Bacteroidota bacterium | reverse complement strand
CGCCGAACTCTTTTGTTCCACTGGTTGAACTTTTATTCAGATCCGGAGTAACAAATTTTCCTTCTTTGATCACCTCCCGAACGGCCTTATCGACCCGTATTGCCGCTTCATGTTCGCCCAAATACTCCAGCATCATAACGCCACCCATGATCACCGCCGTCGGGTTGGCAATGTTCTTCCCCGCAATGTCCGGCGCGCTGCCGTGAACTGCTTCAAATATCGCGGCCGTTTTCCCGATATTTGCGCCGGGCGTCAAACCAAGCCCGCCAACCAGTCCTGCGGCCAGATCGGATAAAATGTCGCCAAAAAGATTCGTTGTTACCATGACATCAAATACCGTCGGGTCCATCACCATCTGCATCGCGCACGCATCGATGATCTTGTCCTGGAACTCAATTTCAGGATATTCTTTGGCAATTTCTTTCGCCACCTCAAGAAATAGGCCGGACGTACATTTCAGGATATTTGCTTTGTGAACGACCGTGACGCGTTTGCGTTTATTCTTTCGCGCATACTCGAAAGCATAACGCACCGATTTTTCGGCTCCGGAACGCGTGATCACGGCGGTACTTTCGGCTGCAATATTGATCCCGTCGGCTTTGATGAAATGCTCGATGCCGGAATACAATCCTTCGGTATTCTCACGTACGATCATGATATTTACATTTTTATAACGTGTATCGAGCCCTTCAAACGAAGTGGCGGGACGCACGTTGGCGTAAAGTTCGAATTCCTGGCGCATCGCCACATTCACACTGCGGTATCCGCCGCCGACGGGCGTGGTCAGGGGTCCTTTGAAAGCCAGTCGCGAATGACGGATCGATTCCAGCGTTTCGAAAGGGATCGGCGTGTCGAATTTTTCAACCGCAGACATGCCGGCCAAGCGTTCATCCCATGTGAATTTGACACCGGTGGCCTCCAGCACCTTCACCGCCGCTTCCATGATCGATGGCCCGATACCGTCACCGGGAATTAATGTGACATGATACATGCTGTATATTCTCCTTATGATTTAATAAAATTGAATTTCAAATCTGAATTTCCAAAGGCAAACGGCGAATGTAAGATGTAAAACGAATTCCATTTGCCGTTTTACATCTCACGCCTGCCTTTGGAATTTATAATTATTTCCGCTTCTTTCAATTGTTCGACCGTATTGATCCCCGATATCTCATGATGATCTTCCGTAATATAGGCACAAACTTTCTTCCCGTCATCGATGAATATCTTAAGAACGTCGGGGAGATAATATTCATTTTGGGCATTTTTGGAATTGATCCTCTTCAATGCATTAAACAGGTCGCGTGACTGAAACATGTAGATCCCTGAATTGATCTCATTGATTTTTTTTTCTTCGTCTGATGCGTCTTTATGTTCTACATTTTTTCTTACCGAGCCGTCGTTATTTCGTATTACACGTCCGTAACCCGTGGGATCGGGCATGTGGGTGGTCAGTACGGTGGCCGTTGCTTTTTCTTGAACGTGTAATCGGATCAGTTCGTTCATCGTACGGTACGTGAGGATCGGCACGTCGCCGGATAAAACCAGGACCGGGCCGTCATACTTTTCGAGAAGCCGCTCGGTCTGCATGACCGCATGGCCTGTTCCCAACTGAGGTTCCTGAATGGCAAATTCAATCCGCTCGTTCAGCAATACTTCCTGCACGCGTTCCTTTTGATGACCGATGATGGCGATGACGCGGGTTGAACCCAGAGCTCTGGCCAATTGAATAACATAATGGATCATGGGCTGTCCGTTGAGCGGGTGCAAAACTTTGGCCAGATCGGACTTCATGCGGGTGCCTTTTCCCGCGGCCATAATAACCGTTACAAAATCTTTGTTCATGTTTTTCCCGGATGTGTGTATCAAATTTTCCACTTTACTGAAAAATTAAACGTTCCGCCGTTGTCGCCGGTATAACTTGAGACAACATTAAATTCTTTTGCGCCTTTTTTTTCCAAAACTTTTTCAAAGTATCCCGCCATCACGTATTGCACTTCCGGTATAAGATAGCTGATCACGGCCTCGATCTGAGCCTCACCCGGTACGTCTTTTAGAACACGAATGGTTCCGTCGGAGAAGTAGGCGTTCCATCCTTTAGAGATCAGGCTGATTGTCCGTTCGATCGATCCCCAGGTCAGCACATAAGCGGTAAATCCTGTCAGATGATCTGCCGCTGTGAATTGACCGCTTTTACGGCTTGTTTGTTCGAAGGACAACCCTTTTTCTTTTTTCATTTGACGCATGATGGCGGTGAGAAAACCGTTATACAAAGTAGCCGGATACCAGCTGAGGCTTGAAACTACGCGTTTAAAATGATCCGGTGTTCCGTAAAAATCGTTGAAGGAATAATTGCCGGAGATCATTTTTTGAAGTTCTGCCTGAGTGTCGGGCGGCAACTCCACCAATAATTCCTGCCAGTTGAGGTTCTCGTGTTTCGCGTAATCAACACGTGCTGTAATGATCGAGCCCCGCACCGATTGTTTTGGTTTTTCTCCGAACATCTGAATGCCCTTTCTTTTAGGGTTAATGTTCAATGATCGTGTTATCAATCAATCGAGTTTTTCCAAAATACACAGCCAATGCTATCAATGACGAAGGAGCGGCTTCGGTCAATTCATTTAAGGTTTCCCTATCAACCAGGGTTATATAATCTATCTTTGCCAATGGATGCTTTAGAATATGTTCCCGCATTTTTTGAAGGATCACGTCGCTTTTCTTTTCGCCGCCGCGGATCATCTTTTTTGCCAATTCCAACGATTGTGAAAGGCTGACAGCCTGTACGCGTTCATCGGACGACAAATAGATGTTTCGAGAACTCATTGCCAATCCGTCTTTTTCACGGACGATCGGCGCCATGATTAGTTCCGTCTCAATCATCAGATCCCGGACCATCCGCCGGATAATAAAAAACTGCTGAGCGTCTTTTTGTCCGAAAACCGTCACGTACGGCGCAACGATATTCAGGAGTTTAGCAACTATCGTCGTGACGCCGCGGAAATGTGTCGGCCTTGATACGCCGCACATAACTTTTCCGAGATCCTCCACTTCTACGATTGTCTTATCGTTGGGCAGATATATTTCTGAAACGGTCGGATGGAATAACACGTCCACCCCGGCTTCTTCGGCCAATTTTTTATCCTGTTCCCATGTTCTGGGGTATTTATCAAAATCCTCACCGGGCGCGAATTGGAGCGGATTCACAAAAATACTCATTACAACTAAATCGCATTTCCCTTCTTTGCGTAAGATATCGATCAAACTGAGGTGTCCTTGGTGCAGACAGCCCATGGTCGGAACAAAACCGATGCGTTTTTGTTCTGCTTTCCTTGCATGTGTCCAGGCATTCATTTCTTTAGGCGAGGTTATTACAAGCATGAACTTCCTTATTCCGTGATCTCGCCTGCAAGAGACAAGGCAAAATTACTGCGAACTTTTTTAATATTTCCGTTGAACTGTCCGAGAAGATACATCGCTTTAATGACCGAAGCCTCGGTCGTCATGTCGCCGCAAGTGATAGCGCCCGCATCAAGCGCCTGCTTTCCGCAATCGTATAGATGGAGATCGACGGAACCGTTCATCGACTGGCTTGTGATCGTAACCAACCGGCCTGATTCGGACATTTTCTTTATGAACGGGATCACGGAACTTTCCAAGACTGGGACATTGCCTGCCCCGAAGGCCTCTAAGATTACAACTTTCACGCCGCTTTCCGTAAGGGCTTCGAGAAATTGCGGATTCATTCCCGGAAAAAGACGCAAACATAAAACGTCATTCCCAAAATTCTTATCGAGCCTGAATATACCCGATGGCGAGCGGTGGTGATTTTTTACTTCAATATGGAGTCCCACTTCGGCAAGCAGCGGGAAATTCGGCGATGCGAAGGCGTCAAAATCATCGATGCTGATTTTTTTGGCCCGGTTGCCGCGGAAAAGTTTATAATCAAAAAAGATGCACACTTCCGGAATATCATACGTGGCGAGTTCGATCGCATTGATCAGATTGTTTTTTGCGTCGGTCCGAATGGCGGTCAGCGGGCGTTGTGAACCGGTCAATATCACAGGTTTTGGAAGATTATTCAGCATGAAGGAGAGAGAGCTGGCGGTATAACTCATCGTATCGGTGCCGTGGATAATGACAAATCCGTCGTACCGGTCGATGTGATCCGCAATAACACTGCCAAGACTCACCCAATGACGGATCGAGATATTGGAACTGTCCACCGTAAAATGATTTTGAAAATCAATCTCGGCAATATCTTTCACGCCCGGTATGTACTGGAATACCTCGTCGATGAACTGCGTGGATACCACGCCCTCATCATGGCCGGGCGCCATACCCATAGTTCCGCCGGTATGAATAAGTAATATTTTTTTCATAATCGGTTTTTCGTTCTAAGGCGGTGAATTTACATGAAAAAGGAAATACATACAAACAAAAAATCCCTCCGTTTTGGCGGAGGGATTTTTAAAGAGAAGGTATATCGTTATTTGTTAATGATCATCGTCCCCGTGATCATCGTCGTCGTCATTTTCATCGCCGTCATGATCGTTATCTTTCATCGCTTTTTTGAAAGAGCGTTTGATATTATCGTCGATATCTTCCCGGTTGGACTCTGCAGTCGGATCGATATATACTCCGTCCACCATGAACCAGCCTGAAGG
>CAZHUW010000123.1:0-9881 GCA_964535295.1 uncultured Bacteroidota bacterium | reverse complement strand
TGGAAAAACGCCGGGATCGAACCGGAGTTGAGCGGAGCGCATGGAGGAGAGCGTATATTTATTTCGTCCCGATAAGGCGGTTCACAGCGTCAGCAAATTTTGCGATCCAAAGACCCATTTGATAACCCAGCCGGCTAAAAGCATCGACCTTTAGTTCAGCCAGAGAGGAGAACCGGCGCCGTGATTCGAGGCCGGAGAGACGCCGATGGGCATAGGCGTTGAATCGGTCGTAGAGCGCCGCCGACTTTGTGCCGGGTTGTGGAAGAAGCGGCGCAGGCCGCGGCGGGAGATTAATATCTGCCGGAGGATACCAAACCCTTACGTTTACTTCCCCGATACCCTCCGCATGTTCCGATCTAAGTTCTGCTCCTTCGACGCCGCCGCTGAGTTTATAAAAAGTATCCGTCATCATGATGTATTCTTTGCCCGGGACGGTGTTCTTGAGTAGGCGGTGAATCAAAATCACATTTTCACCGGCAAGTTCGGTAAATTGTTTGATCTGCTTCACGGCAATCTCTCCGTAATGTAAAATGACCTTGAGGCGCAGCTTCTCAATACTTTGACAGGCCGGGCATCGACAAATATTGCAAGCGATCAGTTCGCATTCTTTTTCACGAAATGCGTCAAAGAAGCCTGTCGCCTGTTGGAGCACATCCCGGGCGGCAGGACCGGGATCCTCTGTGATGGCGTAAAGAAAAACGGCGTCGCCTTCCAGTTTGGCGATGGTCAGCGGATGTTCCGCCCGCCCGATCACCGCTTCCAGCAGTTCGGTAATGATAACTTCGGCATGAAGCAAGCTGGTGGAATGAAGCATCAGGAATCGGGTATAGCCGCTGATATCCGCAATCGCAAGACAAGCGCGCTTGAGTTCCATGGGGCTCTCAGTGATGTGATAGTGATATTCAGTTCGGAGTGTCTTTGGAAAGTAAGACGGGACAAACCTGTTTTCAAGTGATTTCTTACAGGTGATATTCCTTGTCCGTTGAATTATCCATAGGGCGCCCTGGAATGCAAATACACGTTTACTTCATAAATGGTTTGGCATTCCGGTTTTCAGGCCTTGGGAAAACGCCGAAACAGAACCGGCGTTCGCAGAACGGTTGCGAAAAACGAAACTCGATCTTTCCCAAAGATGATAATAAAAGTCTAAAAGCATTATAATAACCCGCTCAGCCAGTGAAGCACATTCAGCAGGAACTGCGCATTCTGCGGCGCGGACGGATCGTTCATTCCGGCCGGCATACGGTTAGGGCCGCCCAGCTGTGCGGAGAACATGGCCGCTTCGCCGAAAACCGCTACGCGTCCTTTGCCGAATTCGATCGCGGCGCCCTGCAACATACCCGACGCGGACATGCTCGGCGTTAGTTTGGAGAATTGCCACGCCACTTGGGGCAAAAGCAATACCGTGTTTTTCCCTAAGGTCATCAAAGCTTCCCCTTTCCCATCCAGCCGAAATGCCTGGCCCGTAAATGAAACGACCGAGTCGATACGTTCCGACGTGTTTCTTCCTCGCGTGATGACGTGATCGGACAATAAGGCCGGCCGTGTAAAAGACATACGTCCGTTCTGCATGTTGGCATCGAGCGCAAAACCATTGCCCATGTGCACGCCGAATGTACGCGCCAACGTTTCCGCCGCTCCGGGAAAAGGCATGTGGTCGGCAATTAAAAGGAGCGACCCGCCCGCTTCCACCCAATCCCGTACGGCCGCGATCTCGGAGGAATCAAATGCAGAAGGCGTCGGCAGATTCCAATCGTTCTCATTTTCCGGCGCCAGCGCGTTGGAGATGACCAGAATTTTGGTCTTGGCTAATCCAGACGGCGTGAATTTTCCACGCTGCGGCTGCACCGTATAACCGTCCTTTTGCAGAAGGCGCGCAAAAGCGAGATAACGTCCGTCCATGGTATGAAAATTATGATGCGCTTCATCGATCAGCACGACGGGCCCGCTGCCCGCCTGATACGCCGGCGCGCCGACTTTGGCCTTGAACGACGTATCGGCAACTTGCTGACCAACGGCCGGTGACATGGTCATTAGAAATATGACCACCAGGAATGAAATTGTGTGTCGCATGGATTTCTCCTTAAAGGTGTGAGTATCTCTTTTACTCACATTTCCGGAAAAATGTTGCAGGAAAATTCTATTTGATGAGATCTTTCGTTCTCAGATCGTCAAAGATCAAATGATCTACGGGAGATGTTTGAGGTTTTTGCAGGTAATCAAAAAAATCGATCTTCTCAATTTCCGCTGCAGGTTTCAAGGTACCTTCATATGCCGCCGTATAACACGTCATCCTGACGACCGTGCCGGGCGGCTTGCCGTGAGCCTGCGCTTCAAATGTGCCGTAATGTTGGATCGTACCCGGAATGAGTTCGACGGTAAGCTCCTCCTGCACTTCGCGGATCAATGCCTCCCGGTCGGACTCGCCGGGCTCGCGTTTTCCGCCGGGGATGTACCACGTATCTTTGCCTTTGCTTAACGTGACCAGCACCTTTCTGTCTTTGAGAAGAATGTAGGCCAGCTTGTCGATGAAGTGTTTTTCCATGACTTGTCCGCTGAAGGAATGTTTTAATCGTTAAGTTTTAAAACCGTTATGAAAGGGCCAGGTTTTTTTTGTTATAAAAAGCTTTGCGCGCTTCGCGTCCCTGGCGGTTAAAATGTATCCACAAAACAGCTACTTCCCTTTTTTCTTAGCTTTTTCCGCATTCTCCTTGACGCGGAACTTCACGATCTTGCGTATGAGGGCCAGAGGCATCGGTTGGCCGATCGGAAACTGGATGGTGCCTTTGGATGTTTTATACGCTGTCAGTTCTTTGGCAAAAGTTCTCACGCCCGACGAAGCGGGATAGAACCCGATATGATTTTTGTAAGCGGCAAAATGTACCAGGTTGCCGTTGAGTTTGAATGTCGGTATCCCGTAGCTAATGGCCTCTTCCGCTTTCGGCGCCGATTTTTTTATGGCTTGCCTGATCCGCTGCAGGATCTCCTGAATATCGATGGGAAACGTGTCGATATATTCGTCAATGGTCGTTATCGGTCTTTTCGATTTGTTCATATTTTTCTCCTTTGAGTAAGGTCGTCCTTCCTTATAAAACCTACTGAATGTCGATATCGTATTTCTGCAGCAGCCCTTTGATGCCTAAAAGGGTAAACTTAGCTTTCCGGATGCGGTTCATTTCCGGATCGATCGCATAGTTGTAGGAGGTTCGAAAATCGGCCTTTTCCAAATTCGTGTTTTCAAATAGCGCGCCCGTCATATCACACTGATCGAATAACGATTCGCGCAGATCCGCTCCGGTAAAATCCGTTTCCCGAAGAATGCAGTTGATGAATTTCGCTTTCTTCAAATGTAACTTGGTAAAAGAACACATACTCAAATCGTCATTCTCAAAATAAGCCGAGAACAGGGTTTTGTTAGATTTTTCAAAATGTAAACCCAGCAGTTTACAATCCCTGAACACCGTATCCCTGAAAGTTGCGTTCGTTATATTAGCCAGGCTGAGATTACAGTTTCCGAATTCACATTCGACAAAATTGATGTCCGAGAGATCGGCCGATGCAAAGTTACAATTGACAAAACTGCAATTCTCGTAATTGGCTTTGACTATCTTTTCTTGAGAATAATCGATCTTGTCAAAAACTTCTTTTTCAATAAACAACTCGTTCATACTGCCCCCATTCGTCGACCTTCAATACTTCTCGCCAATGCCGTGACCGCCTGATACAGAACGGTCGACGTTTGTTCATTGGCAGCAAAATCGGATGAGGTGACTTCCCGGCCGATGAATGGGATCGTCACGCAAGCCTCGTCCACGATGAACGTATCCATGACCTTCAGCGTTTCCCGCAGCGCAGCCGGGGCATAGAGGGATCGCGATGAGGCATTGAACAGCGCAACAGGTTTGCCCACCAGTTCCCCGCTCCCGACAACCCAATCCAATGCGTTTTTAATAACACCGGTCACGCCGTGCGCATATTCCGGACTGGCTATGATAACCCCCTGAGATTCGTTCAGCTGTTTGCGAAGATCCATCACCTGCGGATAGCCCGCATCTTCATGGTCCGGATTAAACAGCGGTAAGGATCCGATGCCTTCATACAGGATTATTTCGACAGCCTTTGGCGCCAGGGCTTTGGCCGCCAGCAAGATCGATCGATTAATGGAGCGCGCGCGTAAACTTCCGGAAATAGCGAGGATCTTGATCATTCTTAATCTATCGTTGATGAGCCCCGAATGAACCGGCTATTCCGGAATTATGCATCGATGTTTTTTTTAACAACATTGCGCGATGGAACAACGGCGGGGGACAAAGCTAATATATTTTGAGGTCCGTCAATTTTCAAGTTATTCTTTGCGGCGGTAATCCGGTTGTCCTACACCTCACCCATGCAGAAGCCCGTGCAGGATGAAAAGTATTTTATCTGAACGGAAAGGCTTCATGATGAATCCGTCCACCGACAGGTCTTTGAGCTGCTGTTCCCGGTCGACCTCCGGCAGTCCGCTCATGGCCACGATCTTGCATTGGGCCCGCATGTTGCGCAGCGTCCGTATCAGCGTCGGTCCGTCCATGAAAGGCATGCTCATATCCGTGATCACGGCACGGATCACGGCCGCATTGGCGAAATAGAGAGCCGTAGCTTTGGTGCCGTCCTCCGCTTCCAATACTTTATAACCGTGCGCCTCAAGGATCGCCGCCAGCACTTTACGGATCGGCGGCTCGTCGTCTACGATCAAGACCGTCTCGCCTTTCCCGTTATAGATCGACGGTGTGTTGTCGGTAACTATTTCCGTTTCGCCGCCTTCTTCCGCAGGGAAATATACTTTGAACTGCGTACCTTTGCCGATCTCGCTGTACACATTGACAAAACCCTTATGCCCTTTGACTATGGCCGCCACGGTGGATAGCCCGAGGCCCGTACCGTGCTCCATATCTTTGGTCGTAAAGAAGGGTTCGAATATATGTTCCAGCACTTCCGGCGAAATGCCCGTGCCGGTATCCGCGATCTTGAGCACCACATAGTTGCCCGGCTTGGCGGACACGTCCTTGTATATGTAGTCTTCATGAAATACAATATTCTCGGTCTCGAGGACCAATTGCCCGCCGGCCGGCATGGCGTCACGCGCATTGACGCAGAGATTGAGCAGAACCTGGTGAAGCTGGGTCATATCTCCGCGGATCGGCCACAGCTGCGGCGCAACGTCGCAAACCACGGTAACGTTTTTCGGGAATGTGGACCGAACGATCTTTTCCACTTCGCGTATCGCATCGATCAGGTTGACCTTCTTCATTTCGCCTTCCGCGCCTTTGGTGAACATCAGCAGTTTTTTCATCAGATCGGCGCCGCGAAGAACATTGCTTTCCAGCATGGCAATAATACGCTGCAGCGATTCGTCCGTTACTTTGTCGCGGAAGATCTGTACGGCCATCAGGATCGGCGTTAATATGTTATTCAGATCGTGCGCGATACCGCCGGCCATTCGGCCAATGCTTTCCATACGCTGGGTTCGGAGGAATTGTTTTTCCATCCGCTGCTTTTCCGTCACATCGGTGTTCATGAAAAGCAGGGATTTCGCATGCCCTTCGGAATCGTTCACAAGACTTATGCGGTTCTCTACCACAATGGCCAATCCGTCCTTGGTATTATGCGTCACTTCGCCGTTCCAGGAACCTTTTTTAAGTACGGCCTCATGCGCGTCCAGCCACGCCATATCTTTCACACAGAAGAGTTCGTTGATCTTGCGTCCGATCGCTTCTTCTTTGATCCAGCCGTAGATCGTTTCGGCGCCTTTGTTCCAATAGATCACATTTTGCTGAAGATCGGTCATAACGATCGCATCCTTGGCCGCATCCAGGATCAGCGTTTGTTCGCTGATGAGTTCCTTCGCCTGACGCTGGAAGGTAATGTCATGTCCAATGATGACCAATCCGAGTTTGCCGCCGTTCTTATCATAGAGCGGTATCTTGGTCGCTTCGAAATACAACTGCCGTCCCTCGGGATCGGTGATGACCTCTACGGTCGTCGACCGCCTGCCGCTCGCCCATGCGGCTGCATCGCTGCGCGTACAAAAGTCGAACGTCGTTTTCAACTGCGGCTGCAGACCGGCTAGTTCCGCATCGGTCTTCCCGTACCAGTCGACCGATTCCAGATGAAAGAGCCTTTTCGTCACCGTATTGGCTACCAGCCACCGGCCCCACCCGTCCTTGAACGTGATCGAATCCGGAATGCCTTCAACCAGCGTTTCGAACTCCTGCAGGGTTTCCTCAAGTTTTTGTTCGGCTTTTTTTCTCTCGGACGTAATTTTAACCTGGAGGATCGCCAGCTCAACCTGTTTGGAGACATTCTCAAGAAATTGTATCTCTTCTTCCGTCCACCGGCGCAGATCCTGCAAGAGATTGAATGCAAGCAGGTAGAACCCGCTGTCGTCAAAACTAAAAGGATACCATAAAAGGCTTTTGATTTCCATCTGATCATGCAGAAGTTTATCGGACCCTTCGCCGATGAAAACCGCATTACGGTTATCAATGTAACTTTGGAGCCACAGTTTTTGATAGAACATTTTTTCAGCGCTTTTAGGGAAGATGTCCAGTGAATACACTTCTTCGCCCGGCGCGAAATCCTTGATCCCCGGCCGGATCCACTTGCAAACGCTGCGTACGTTGCGCGCCGCCATATCCACATCAAATATCATTGAGCGGTCAACCTTCATCGTTTGGCCGACTATGGCCGCCATCTCGGTCAGTAGAATCTCTTTCTTTTCTGTGCCTTTGATGATCGTTCCGGATATGCGGTTAAGCGCATTGGAAAAGTCCAGTTGCTGACGCAGGCGCGCTTCTGACTTTTTCTTTTCCGTGATATCGCGGTAATTCAGTACGATCGCGGCGACGCTCGGTTCATTGAGCAGGTTAGTGACGGTACTTTCTACCCAACGCCAGGTACCGTTCTTATGACGAAAACGGTAAGCTACGGTCGGTATCTGCGCAGGATCGTGGAGCACCGCCCTCAGGGCATCCAATATGATCGGAAGATCATCGGGATGCGTCGCCTCGTCGGGATTCACCTTCAGCGCTTCTTCCTGGGTATATCCCATGACGCGTGTGACCGAAGGACTTACGTAAGAAATGATCCCTTTATTGTTCTCACCGAGCCGCAGAAGCACAATACCTTCCATCGCATTTTCGATCAGCGCGCGAAATCGTTTTTCACTGGAGGCCAGGGCCGCTTCTGCTTTTTTCTTTTCTTCGGAAGAGAAGATATGGTCCATAGCCACCGCAATGTGACGGGCCATGGTCTCCAGATAATCCAGCTCCTGAGAGGTTGGAACCCTTACGCCTTCATCGCCGAAAGTGCCGGTCCCGATAGCGGCGAGACGGTTGTTAAGCAGATTGACGGGCAGATTTACTATCGTTCTGTTCTTTGTAACACCTATAACCTCTTTATCGGTACGTTCATCCAGCATCGCATCCGGAATAACGATCGGTTTCTCACCTTTTGATATCTCTTCCAGCATCCGGTCGCCTTCAATATGGATCTTATCCATGCCGAGATGGCGCTGTTCACCGTGGAAAGAAAGCCCATAAGCTTCCTTGCGGTCCTCCGAAAAAAGGTAAACCCAAATAGTACGGTAACCGATGATCTCGCGAACCTCCTCCAGCGCAGCCGACATGATATCGTCGTAATTTACGGCGCGTTCGAGTTTGCCCGACATATTCAATAACGATTTGGCATGCCTTTCACGTACTCGAAGAGCTTCTTCGGTGCGTTTGAATTCAGTGATATCCCTGGCCGTAGTAATGAGAACATCATTGCCGAAATACTTTCCCTTATTGCAAATAACCTCTTTCGGAAAGTATTCGCCGTTCTTTCGCAGGCCCCAGAATTCAAAGGTCTCAGATCTTCCGGTCTCAAATACCTTTTTGATAAGTTCAACGACGGCGTTCATATCGTTCTTACCCGGGGCAGAAAGGAATTCCGGCGTACGGCCGATGAACTCTTCCCGCGGATACCCGTACATCTTCACGGCGCCTTCGTTGACGTCAATGAAAAAACCTTCTTCATTTTGAATGTAAATAGCCTCATTCACGGTATTGAATAATCCGATATAACTCTGCTCGCTCTCTTTCAGCGCGCCTTCCGCAAGCCTATATTCCGTCACATCACGGTTGCTTCCGCGCGTGCCGAGGAACTTTCCCGCATCGTCTATAATAGGCTGACAAACATGCTGGATCCAGCGCAGCTGGCCATGACGGTTGATGATGCGAAAATCCATCGAATCCGCATGCGGAGAATGGATCACGGAATGCACGTGGCTGTCGAATAATGGAAGATCCTCCGGAACGACCAGGCTTCTCAGCAGATCGGCATCTTTGAGAAATTCATTTGCTGCATAACCGGTGATCCTTTCGCAGGAAGGGGATGTATAGATATAATTTTTTTCCGGAGTGAGCCAAAATTCCCAGTCGTGGGTCTTATCTGCAACGATCCTGTATTTTTCTTCACTGGCCTGGAGTTCTTGTATCATCCGGTAGCGTTCGCTGACATCGCGTATGAAAGCCGAGAACAGCGTTGACGCGCCGTCGTGTTGTTTGGATATCGTGATCTCGGCCATGAATTCCGTGCCATCCTTGCGGAGACAGGGCAGCGCTCCCCGTTTGACGCCGAGTTCCCCCTCACGGTCCATAGCACGAAAACTTTTGACATGTTCACTGTGCCGTTCCGTAAAGCGCATGGGAATCAGTCTGTTGAGGGTCTTCCCCAGGATCTCGGCTGCTGTATATCCGAAAAGCTTCTCGGCTCCGCGGTTAAATACGACAATGCGTTGATCTTCGCTAACTGAAATTATGGCTTCGTGTGTGCTGTTAAGGATGCCTTCGAGGCGTTTATGGTAGATCTCAATCTCCCGGTTGGCCGATGCCAGGGCCGCGTCGGTGGATCGTTTTTCAGAGATGTCTTTCCATGTCCCGAGGAAATGCGAAATCGCGCCGTTTCGATCGCGGATCGGCGTAATGGAATGATCGACGTAAATGAGATCGCCGTTCTTTTTCTTATTAACCTCAATATCCCGAAACACTTTGCCGTTGAGAATTGTTTTCCACAAGCGCTCATAAAAGGCTCTGTCATGAAATCCGGATTTAAGAATACGCGGCGTATGGCCGATGGCTTCCGTTTTGGAATAACCCGTGATACGCTGAAATCCGCTGTTCACGTACTGAATGATCCCGTTCCGGTCGGCGATGACAACGGCATCATCGGACTGTTCCACGGCTTCTTTTAGAAGCGCCCATTCGGACTGCAAAGGCTCCGAAGCATCAGAGGCCTTAGGGATTCTCTCCGCATGATAATGAATGACCGCCTTAAGCTCGCGATCGGAACAAGGCCATGGCAACAAGTTGAAAATACCGATGTATTTTGGCGTCGTGCTTTTTTTTGGAATGATAAGAACGAAAGGCTTTTTTATAAAATCGGATGCGGTGAGAATATTTTTGATGCGTGGAATCGGCGCATATTCGATCAGCCGCAGATCCGCCTGCACGCCGGTGAGAAGCTCAAGATAATCCGGAGAGACCTTATAAGCATAATCCTGCTTGAATGCTTTTATCTTTTTTTCAACGGATCTTGCCAGTGCGGCGGATTTGAAAAAACCTGCTATCTGAATTTTTTTTTCGCCCATGGCCCTTCCCTTTCTCACGTTTACCTGACCGCGGAACCATTAGATGGCGTTATAAATTTAGGACAGTTCGTTTGGAAGTTCAAGTTATAAAAGACGGTACCGCACTATTGTATCTTGAGTTCGATCGTCGATGCGGCCGTTTTTTTGCTCTGCTGATCCGTTAACTTAACGTTTAGAAAAGCTTTTCCATCCGGCATGTTGCTGATGTAAA
>CAZHUW010000122.1:0-9898 GCA_964535295.1 uncultured Bacteroidota bacterium | reverse complement strand
AAGCGGCTTCGAATGACGTTCATAGAACCGCGCATCGCCGCCCGGTTTCCAATTGGCCATCTTCGTATCAAAACGCCCGCGTTTCATCAGCGAAGTGACGTCGCTGATGTAGTAGCGGTATTTGTTTATCAGGGAATCGAGCGTGGTGTTGGAAACAGGAACGGACTTCGCTTCGATCTTATCTCTGGTGATCATGAAGATGTAAAGCGCATCGTCCGCCGGGAAGTATTCCAGCAGAACCACGTCGTCATCCAGCTGTTTTTGAATGTCGCTGAGCTGAATCGGATCCACTTTGATTACCTGATAAATATTGGGATATTTTGTTTCCAGGTCTATCATCAGCGCATTAAAATCGCCTTGGCTTTGGGTCAAGGTTTTACTCAGGTTATCGATCTTGGCCATGTCTTGTTTGTCTGCCGGCTTGGCTTTTTCCTCGGCCAATTGTTTCTGCAGTTCTTCGTTTTGTTTCTGCAATTCCTGGATTTTATCGACCTGTTTTTGTTCATTCTTATCCGTGACCTGGAGTTTACTGGCATTCAGCACGTCGTTGGACATTTTCGCTTTACTGCGTTCAATATAATTCAATGCTTCCGAGTTGTTGCCGGATTGTTTCAAGAGAGAGATCAGTTTTTTATAGACCGGGTTCTTATCTTTTAAAAAACTGTCGAAGAATTCTTTGTTGCTGAAATTGCCGCGCAGACTTTCGATCTGTTCAACCGATTTTTTTAACGCATCGATGGCTTTCTGCCGGTCGGCTGCAGCTTTCTTATCGTCGCCAAGGATCTGACTCTCTTTCATGGATGTTTCATAAAGTGTCCCAATGTACGAATACGTTCTCCAGAGGCCTTCGCGATCTCCTAGCTCTTCTAAAATGGATGCACTTCGCTGATATAACTTCAATGCGCTTGCCTGATCGCCCGTTTTCATATTCAGGCGTGCCATGTTAGCCAGATCGTAGGCAATGCCACCTTTGGAATTGATCTCTGTGTGCAGTTTTAAAGCTTTGTTGAGATAATCGGTTGCTTCGTTGTAAAAACCACCTTCGAAGTACATCGTTGAAATATTGGTCAGATCATTGCCGACGCCGACTTTGTCCTTTAACTGTTCGTGATATTGCATGGCTTTGGTATGAAAGGCTATGATCTTGCCGATATCATCCAAGGTCAGTTTTTTGCCCTGTTGCTTACGTTCAACCTCTTTGACACGGAAAGCGGAAATGCCCCAATTGGCCAAAGCGCTTGCTGCGCCCGACTTATTGTTGCTTTGGAGAAACAAGGTCACAGCTTCATTGAAATAATTTACTGCTTTCGCATGTTGATTTAAAACCTGATGCAGCAGGCCGAGATAATTATTGGCATCGGCCATTTTTGCTTTATTTTGTGATGCCGTAAAAGCGGTCAGCGCAGAATTAAAGGAATTAACGGCCTGTTCATATAATCCGTTTTCATAAGCCGTTACGCCGTTCCTGAAATCGGAATCTCCATCTTGAGAAAAAGCCATCGTCGAAACGGACAAAAGAAAAGCGATGACGGTTAAAAGTTTTTTCATGACGTATGACCTTTATATTAAGGATGATATATGCGTATAAATTTTGCCATAGATTCGGTTTAACTCGGTTTGGTAAGCAGCTTTTTTTTCTCCGCCATAAAGAATTCATGAAAGTTCTTTTTAAACGTGTCGACCGCATCGGCTTTCAAAAAATGTGATTTGGCCCCGACGCTTACTATCGCCGATTCGATGACTTCGTAACCTGCCATTAACGGCATTTCCATGTCCGCGAACGTTGTGTCTCCTTTTTCAGAACGCCGATATTCCGATACCGCGCTGCCCTTCAAGGAGATACTCTCTTTGCCAAAATATTCTTTCAAACCTTTTGCAAAGGCTGCGGTATCGAGATCGTTTACAAACAGTTCTTTTTGAAGCGCAGAAAATTCTTTCATAAGAAGAACCGCATCCTCGCCAAGTGTTTTAATAATATCCACCCGGCCTTTTAATTCCGCCTGAGAACGAGCCGTCGATTCCATTTTTAAAACCGATACGCCGACACCTTCGTATACAAGTTCGTCCGTCGTTGTTTCGGTCTTTTCAGCAGTTTCTTCCGATGCAGGAATTTTCTTCTTTTCAGCGGTACTCTCGTTTTTAGGATCTTGTTTTTTTGTCTCTCCGCATCCGGTTGAAAAGAACAGGAAGAGCAGCGAAAACATCCACGTCATTTGTTTCATGGCAACTCCAAGATTACGGTCTATTTAAGAGCTTTGTTCAATCCGTCCAGGATCTCTTTGGACGCTTCTTTGCTTAAATTGGTCAGCGCAACAATACCGGCTTTTTCCGCAGCGCCGACGGAGATGCCTTTGACCTGCTGCTTATCGCTATTGGCAATCGTTTTACCCGTTTCCAGATCGATGCATCGGATGGAACAGCTGGCCCAAGCGGATACGCGGTTGCTGGTTCCGCCCCCGTAAGGATTGGTCGAACCGCCCACAGATTCCATGGCTTTCACGTTACCGATGATAAGTACGTCCGCAACATTTTTAAGCGCAGCGGAGACCACGTCATCATTGCTGGTTTCGGCTGAAGCTTTTGCTTGCTCACGGCTCACAGCCTTGTACACTTCACTCTTGTCGATGACTTTGAATTTATTAGATACTAATTGTTTGACGATATCGCCTTCGATGATCGAGTTTGCTTGTTCTTTACCAATATTTTCTTCAAAAAGTAAAATGACGATCTTGGTTACGGCAGAACCTTTAGCCGTGAAAGTAAAATCCTTGAACACCAATTTCGCTTTTTCAACTGCGCCCGGTAACTGTTGCCTGAAAGCTTCGAACTCTTTTAAATTAAGGCCGATCTTCACTTTGTTAACGCCGCTGGGGTTAACGGATTCGACGGAATGAACAGTGAATTTAGCCAATCCGTCACCGTCTGTCTGCGCGCCTTCATCCGCTTTGACCACGGTTGGCGCAACGGAAGAAGAAACGAGGTTTGCGTTTTTCACCACCGCCACGACACCGCCGTTGTCGTAAACCAATCTGGCGACCAATGGTTGGGCCAGGGGCTCCCCTTTAACTCCGCGTTGGCCGTCGCCTTCGGCGATCTCGATCCTCATTTTTCCCATCAGGTTTTTCAGTTTAGTGTCAAATGCGGCTTTGATCGAAGCTTTTGCCCCAGTACCTTCAATGTCCCCTTCGATTGGTTCTTTGTTTATCATTTCTGCTAGAACCACTTCTTTAGCACCGGCCAGATATTGGCTCAATGCCAGATAATAATCGCCGGAATTTTCGGCGGTTTTACCGGATTGATAATACGTTTTTGCGATATTGACCGCTTTCTTCAAACGTTCGGCAAATTGTCTTTCAACTTCCGCAATGGAGATCTCGCAATACGCATAATGCTTTTTAGCTTTTTTCTCATCGCGATGGAACTGCACTTTGAGATTCTTAAGTGTTTCACTGGAAAATGATTCCGTGACTTCGTTAAAACTTTCCGTCAATGTGCTTGCGCCGCCTGCAGTGGTTTCCTCGACCACGTTGGTCACTTTGTTTGTGATCTCCGAACGGATCGCACGAACGACCATAGCTCTTGCGTCGGATTCGGCTTTGTTGGCATCATCTGATTGATTTTTAGTAACCGGCACAGCTCCCAAACCTTGATAATATCCGTCTTTGATGGGCATATTAGGCAAACTCTTTATCCAGTCGCCCCCACCGCCGCCTTTGGATTCTTTATCTTTTTTCTTTTGAGCTGACATGTTTCCTGCGGGTATGAACATAAGTGCAATCAAAATAACCGATAACACTGTCGATAACTTTTTCATTTGTAATTCCTCCTTGGTGGTTTTAATGTATTTGCTATTCTAACTGATCAAGTGCTGCGTTGAGTTTTTCCAGTGCGGCCTTTGCGCTTTCACGTCCTGAAGATAATATCTTTTGCGCTTTGTCTTCCTGCGTTGTCGCTTCGGGAACTTTTATTGTTTGCGAAGCTTTTCGTTTGATCTTGGCCAGCATGCCGCCGGTATACAGCCTGGCCAAGGCATAGTATGTTTGTTTCCCCGTTTTGTCGGTCGCAACGAAAGTGGCCATAATCTGAGAACCTTCAAGAGAAACATCAGTGGCTTCTTTGGTGATCTCAGACATGTAATCATTCATCGGTTGTCCGCCAAAAGAGCCACCTTCGGCTTCGATCCAGTTCTTGGTAACATTTTCAATTTGTACGCCGATAGTTTTTGCTAATTTGGTTCGCGCCGATTCCTTGGCTTTTTCGATCCCTTTGGTCTGTGAGAGATATTTTCCCTCATCCATGCCAACGGTAAAAACGGCGCCCTTGTCCTTTGGGATCTTGTTGATCCAGACGGGATAACCGTTTTGCATTTTCAGATAATCACGGTTAATGAGCTTGCCCAGCTTATCGCTGAGGCCCTTAAGTTTTTTTTGGTCTTTAACTTTTTCTTTGGCTTTCTCACTGACCTGACTGATCACCTGTGTCAGTGACATTCGCGCCAAAGCATAGTGCCATTTGGTGTTCCTGTCATACCATGTTTCCACGATCTGTGAACCGCTTAGAGTGGCTTCGGAAACGGAATTGGACATTTCCTCAATAAAACTCTGACTAACCCCGCCGGAGGCCTCACCTGAATTGACCTCATACCAGTCCGTTAGAATGGCCTGCACCTCGCTTTTGATCGTTTGGCCTAATTCTCCTCGGGATTTGTCCTTAGCGGCCTCGCGGCCGTTCACATAATAATAATAACCTTCCGCAATGCCTAATGCGTAAATGGCGTCATCTTCTTCAGGCAGCGCTTTGATCCAGTCCGGCTTGTCTTTCCGAATGTATGATTTCGGGTCCTTTAAGTTTTTTAACGAGACCTCCAATTTTTCAATCTTTTTAGGGTCTTTCTTACCCGCATCCTTCTTTGCTTCGTCGATCACTTTCTTCTGTATTGCATTGATCGAGCCCGCGAGCGGCAATTCCGCCAAAGCATAAGTCAAACCTTCCGGGTCTACCCATGTTTCCAGGATCTTTGCGTTTTGAACTGAAGCCATGACGTCTTCATCAATGCTTTTTTCGAGTGACGAAACCAATCCTGAAGCAGAAGAACCCGACCAGGTACTGGTGATCGTCTTAACGTTTACTTTTATAGTTTGCGCGAGTTCCTTCTTTGCAGCCTGGGCTGCCGCTTCTTCGCCGGCTTTTTTGTCAAAATATCGATTCACCATTCCTACGGCAAAGATCGAACCCGCCGACATCGGCAGTTCATTGACCCACTTAGGGGCATCTTTTTTTGGGGTGTCTTTGGTTTGGGACTTGGCCGGAGAAAAGCACAATAACGTGAGCAATACGGTGCTTATTAGTTTACGTTCATGATAACTGATGCACATTGAATTCTCCTCCTTACAGCGGTAACCAAGACAAGAAAAATATAGCGGATTTTTTCAAAAAGTGAGACTTTATAGTAAAAAAATCAAGAAATAATGCAATGCACTCTTCCTTGTAAGAAACCAATTTCAAGCTGTTCAAGTATTCAAAAGCAAAAGCTAATTAGGCGACTTTTCCCATTTGGATATTGCATTATCAAGAGCTTTTAACGCTTCGTCTGCGTTTGCTTTTACGGCTTTGATACGTTTTTCTGCAACGTCGGATCGAACTCTTTTCTTGAACTCGTCAGCCAAAACTTCCTTTTTGAAAACCACTTTAGCGTAAAATTTGATACGGTTATCGGTTTTCTCTCCGTATGGCGGCCAATATTCTTCCACTGTGGCACCTTTGACCAAGACGTCGGTTATACTTTGAGTGATTTCCTGAAAATACTCCTGGGCTGCAGCCGTCTTACTTTTTTCATCGATCGTTCCGGCTTCCTCCATAAAATTGGTCGTCAGACTCTTTATCTGGGTCTGGATGGTTTCCGCTATACGTTTGCGCCCGTTTACGTCGGCCTGTGCTTTTGCTTTTTGCTCGTTCAGTCCTTCGCCGATGCCCACACCGATGATCACGTTATCATATAGACCCGCTTTGGATATCCATTCGGGGGTATTATTCTTGTCGGCGGTCCCGCTTCCACCGGCGCATCCGTTTACTACAAGAAATAGGGACGCGCAGACAATAAGTTGATAAAAATTTTTCATAATATTTCCGTTCGATGATGGTCTAAAAAAAAATAACCGTAGTCCCGACTTCTCGAGACTACGGTTTTGTGATTAACCCAAATGATAACTACTCTTCTCCGCCTTCATCGCCGCCCTCTTCGATAGGGCCGTTATTGCTGGTTTTTTCCCATTTCGCAATGGCTTTATCCAAGGCGCCTAAGGCATCTTCAGCGGAAGCTTTTACGCCTGCAATCTTCTTTTGCGCAAGGCCTTCCTGCATTTGTTTTTTGTATTCGTCGATCAGGACGGATTTCTTAAGAACCATTTTGGCATATACTTTGTACTTGCCATTGGTTCCTTTTTCAAGAGGACGTCCCGGCCAATATTCTTCGGCTTTGGAGCCTTCCAAATATTGCTTGGTAAGGCTGGTTGTGATTTCAGAAAAATAATCCTGGGCTGCTCCGCTTGCGCCTTCTTCTGTCGTCGTGCTGGCTTCTTCCATGAAATTGGTGCTCAGGCTCTTTATTTCTGTTCCCAGAGTGGCCGCAATTTGCTTACGTCCGTCCAGTTCCGCACGGCTAATCGCGATATTTTCGCTGGTGCCTTCACCTACGCCGGCAGAGACGATCACGTCTTCATACAGTCCCGGTTTGTTGATCCATTCCGGTGTCGCGTTTTTCTTTTTCTTTTTCTTCTTTTTCTGGGCCATGGCATCATCGCTCATTAATGAGAATGTCAATAAAGCCACGAAAGAGTAAAAAAGTATTTGACCTAAATACCTTTTCATACCGTTCCTCCTTAATTAAGTGAAGTGAGATTTTAAGAGTTGAAAGACTCTTGTTTATTTAAAAGAAAAATTACAAAAGAACAAAGGGGTGTAACGATCCGTTATTACGTTTATATAAATATTGCTAATAAGGTAAGTGATTAAAGCGTGCCTAAATTTATTTAAGGCTTGCTCCAAAGTCAAGTAAAACATTGTACCCTGGTTTCACGATCACCTAAATAGCGGGAATACATGTATTAATTCAAAAAAAGGTAAATAGTTTGGAATAAAAACTTATATTTACATATTGGGATTTAAAATATGAAAAAATTCAACCTTTACATCCATATTCCTTTTTGCGAACGGGTATGCATTTATTGTGATTTTTATGTCACCACGGCCCGAAAGTTCATGGATTCTTTCACGTCTGCTTTGCTGGAAGAATTGACCCGATATGCTCAGCGTTATCCGAGCTCCGGGCTCCGGACCGTATATTTTGGCGGAGGTACACCGTCCTATCTACCCATGGAGAATCTTGAGAAAATCATGCAACGGATACGTTCTTCTTTTGACGTTGAAGCCGATGCGGAGATCACATTGGAGGCGAATCCGAATAACCTGTCGATCGGGAAGCTGAAAGATCTGCACAAAATCGGAATCAATCGTCTCAGCATCGGTGTTCAATCTTTTGTCGATAGAGATCTGACGTTTCTTACTCGGAACCACAATTCAGCCCAAGCCCGTGAATCTATCCTTAATGCCAGAAAAGCCGGGTTTGATAACATCAGCATCGATTTGATCTTCGGGTTACCGGGACAATCGTTCGAGACCTGGGTTCATAATGTCAATGAAGCGATTTCATTCGGCCCGGAACATGTTTCTGTTTACAATCTGACGGTGGAAGAAAGAACATACCTGAATAAATTGGTGCAACAAAAAAAGATCATCCTGCAGGACGAGGAAAACGAGCTCACGATGTTTTTAGAGACGATCCGAACGCTGGAGCGGAACGGGTATGAACATTACGAGATCTCCAATTATGCCAAACCGGGCTTCCGGTCCAAGCATAACAGCAGTTATTGGCAAGGTTTGCATTATATTGGGCTAGGGCCTTCAGCGCATTCATTTGACGGTACGAAGAGATGGTGGAATGTGAGAGACATTAAAAAATATTGTGAGGCCATGGAGAAAAACGATACCTTACCGGTGGACGTGACGGAAAAACTGACCAAACAGCAACTATGCGTGGAATATATATTCCTGAGTTTGAGAACGAAACAAGGTTTAAATATTCAGGAGTTTGAAAAATTAGGGGAGTTTAATTTTTCAAAAACGTTTCAAAAACCTTTGGAAAAATGTAAAGATTTTGTGCTGCACGAAGCCGGACGGATCAAGTTGTCCGCAAACGGATTTTTTTTATATAACAAAATATGTGAAGAATTTGTCTCAGTATTGTAAATAGCGTTAATGCCAAATAATCTTTATTTGCGAGATGGTGTCGCCAACCTGAATCGCATCCACTACATCCATTCCGTTTCGAACTTTTCCAAAAATGGTATAGCGTCCGTCCAGATGTGGTTGTGGTGAATGGGTAATGAACCATTGGCATCCTTCGGTGTCTTTACCTGCGCTCGCCATACCCAGAGAACCGCGCTCATAGTGGAGCGGACTGAACTCCGACCGGATCGAATACCCCGGCCCGCCCCAACCCGTCCCCAGCGGGTCGCCTCCCTGTATCACAAAATTGGGTACGACTCGATGAAAACACAAACCATCAAAGAATTTTCTCTCGCTTAATTTGATAAAATTGATCACGGTCAGCGGAGCGTCGTCTATATTGAATTCAATATCAATTCGGCCTTTATTTGTTTCAATAACCGCAGTTGGCTTTCCGGATTTGACCTTTAAGTAGTAAGTAAAATCAATGGGCCGGACCGTCTTATCAATGGTATCCGGAGGTGCCGGTTTCACACCGGTGATTTTCTCTAAATTTTTTGCGGCATTCTTTGCAACCACGCGGTTACTGTCATTGAGGAAGGGTTTGAAGAATTCAGCAGCTGATCGGCTTTTGAATTCACCCAACGCATCAAAAATTGCCATCTGAGCTTCGACATCGATCGGCGGCTTTATTTGTTTGAACGAACGCATGATCTTTTGTGAAAGCAGTTCTCTTTTTGTCTGGTTTTTATTGATTGATGCATCTGCCGATAAAATTCCGGCAGCAATCGAAAGAAGGGTCTGATCATGAGTATCCAGTGAAGAAATGATCAGGTTTTCAGCCCTGCTGTCCTTGATCTTGCTCAACGCATCCAATGTGTTATTCTGAACGAGTCCGAAAGAGTCCTTTAATGACTTTTCCAGATAAATTATAGCAGCCGGATTCGCCGTGTATCCCAAGGCTTCTGCTACGCGCGCTCGGAGATAACCGTCGGAGTTTTTCATAAGTTCTTCGAACTGTTCCGCCATAGGTTTATCGGAAAAAATTTTATCTTTAAACATCTGAGCTAGCGCAATAAGAATTTCAGCTTTCTCTTGCGGCTCTGCATTATTTAGAAAACGACCGGCAAATTCTTGCAGGAACGTACCGGCGTCTTTAATATCTTCCTGGTAACTTTTTGCCATACTACGGATGGCCGATACCCGAACATGAATATTGGAATCTTTTTTTCCTTCAAAGGCGACCAGAAAATATATTTTTTTCAGGTCGTCCTGATTGAATTTGAAATTACCAAGCGCGTTCACGGCATTAACGCGAACCTTCCAATCCCGGTCATTGAATGCACTCACAACCAGCGCCTGAATAATTTCTTTATAATCCGGATCATTTGCTTCGAGGTTCATCGAACCCAAAGCGCGGGCGGCGTCCATGCGCACCCGGTAGTCTTCGTCTTTTAAAGATGGAAGAATGTCGGGCGCTGTTTTTTTGTCGTGAATCCGCATCAGCGCATGTGCGCTTGCCCAACGCACATCGGCATCAGAGTGTTTCAGGTTTTGAATTAGGCCAGGGTTGGGTTGATCCCTTCGTATGTTCCTGATGGCAAGTCGTGCGGAG
>CAZHUW010000121.1:0-9915 GCA_964535295.1 uncultured Bacteroidota bacterium | reverse complement strand
ATAAATCCATGGAGAACCGGCATCTGCTTAATATGTTCACCCTCCAGAAAAGCCTCGTGTATTATCTTAACGCAATCAATTCCAATTCGGCTGTGATCGACAAAATAAAGATCAACGCTTCCCGTTTCAATCTAACCACCGAAAACCTGGAACTTCTGGATGATCTCATCATCGAAAGCAATCAATGCTACAAACAGGCGGAGATCTACACCAATATCCTTGCCGGACTCATGGATGCGCGCGCATCCATTGTAAACAACAATTTGAACTTATTAATGAAAACTCTTAACATCATTACGATTGGCATCATGGTTCCGACGTTTGTAGTGAGCGCATTCTCTATGAATGTTCACATTCCTCTTTCGGAAAATCCATTTGCATTCTGGATCATTATGGCGCTGGCCTGTGTATCGGTCGTGATGTTCTTTTTCCTCGGCCGATTCAAAAAATGGTAACGGCCAACAAACAACCCGTATTTCTATTACTATTTATTCAAGGAAAATAAGACGTGCACAGTTTAGACAAAGTCTTCAAGCCTCGGTCTATAGCGATCATCGGCGCTTCCCGTAAAAAACAAACCATCGGCCGCGAGATCATTCACAACCTGATCGAGTACGAATTCACCGGCGCGATTTATCCCGTCAACCCCAATGCAGATTCGATTCACAGCGTAAAATGCTACGCCTCCGTTCATGATATTCCCGGCGAAGTGGATCTGGCAATCATCACCGTTCCCAAACAGCTCGTCCTCGGCGTTGTCGATGAGTGCGGGAAAAAGGGGATCAAGGGATTAATCGTCATTACGGCAGGATTCAAAGAAGTTGGCGCCGAAGGCGCGGCGCTCGAGAAGCAATTGCTTGAAAAGATCAAATTGTACGGTATGCGTATGGTCGGACCTAATTGCATGGGCATCATCAACAACGACGGGCAGACGCAGATGAATGCTACGTTTGCCCCGACACGGCTGAGCAAAGGGCAGATCGCTTTCATCTCTCAAAGCGGCGCTTTGGGCGTGGCGATATTGGAAAATGCCGCGGCCCTGCAATTAGGCATTTCGTGTTTTGCCAGTATCGGAAACAAAGCAAATATCTCAGGTAATGACCTACTGGAATACTGGAAGAACGAATCCAATACCAAACTTGTCCTGATGTACCTTGAAAGTTTCGGTAATCCTAAAAAATTCATCGAGATCGCGCGCAGCATCACCCGCTTCAAGCCGATCATCGCCGTTAAGTCGGGGCGAACGGTAGCCGGCGCCCGTGCCGCTTCATCCCATACCGGCGCACTGGCCGGCGCCGATATCATTGTGGACGAGATGTTCAGGCAGGCGGGCGTCATCCGTGTACCGTCGATCGAACAATTGTTTGATCTGGCCATGGCGTTCGACAAACAACCACTGCCGCACGGTGACCGCGTCGCCATACTGTCAAATGCAGGCGGGCCTGCGATCATGGCTACGGATGCCCTTATCAATAACGGACTTCGCCTTGCCGACCTATCCCAAAAAACAAAAGACGGGTTACGCCAGATCCTCTCGCCCGACGCCAGCGTCAACAACCCTATCGATACCACGGCCGGCGGCGACGCAGTTATTTATGGCAAAGCGCTTAGGATCCTTCTCGCCGATCCCAACGTTGATTCCATGATGGCTATTTTCGTTCCTCCGATGACCGAATTTGCGCGTGAAGTGGCTCTGCAGATCGTGAAGATCAACGAACAGTATCCGGACAAAACGATCCTCTGCTGTTTCATGAGTCAGGATAAGGAGAATATCAGTTATCTACGCACGCACAATATCCCTACTTATATTTTCCCTGAATCGGCCATTACCGCGCTGTCGGCTATGAACGAACACAGGAAATGGCGACTTAAACACGAAGGCACATTCAAATCTTTCGAAGTTAAAAAGGATGCTGCTGCAAAGGTCATTGAGCGCGCCTATTTAGAAAATCGTTTGTATCTGGGCCAAAGCGAAGTCTTCGAAATACTTGACGCTTACGGCTTTAGGATTGCAGCTAATACCATAGTAAAAACCGAAGATGATGCAGCAGCCTTTGCAAAAAGACTTCAGAAACCGGTCGTGCTGAAAGTTCATTCCTCCACCATCGTTCATAAATCGGATGTGGGCGGCGTGCAGGTGGACCTGCGAAGCGAATCCGAAGTACGACAAGGCTATCAAAACATTTACAAAAACCTGAAAGACCGAAGCTTGGACGCACAGATCGAAGGTATTGTAGTGCAGGAAATGGTTAAAGGCGGTAAAGAAGTCGTACTCGGTATGAATCATGACAAACAATTCGGCCCCGTCATCATGGCCGGACTTGGCGGAATCTATGTGGAAGTTCTCAAGGATGTGGCGTTCCGCATCGCTCCGCTGACCGATTTGGATGCCAAGGAGATGATCGAATCCCTGCGCAGTTATCCTCTTCTTCAGGGCGTGCGGGGAGAAAAACCGGTACATATAGCGACCGTCGTCGAATACATTTTGCGATTATCCCAGCTCGTCATCGACCTTGAGTCCATCGCAGAGATCGATATGAATCCTTTTATGGTCTTCGAAGCACAAAGCGACTGCAAGATCGTGGATGCGCGGATCAAATTAGCCGATAGAAAATAATCAAAGCATGTCGGCCCGTTTGCGGAGGAACCATTCAATCGTCAAAAGGCCGGCCAGGATAAAGAGGAGAACCATCTTATTCCACAACTCGATCTCTTTTTTAACTTCGATCAAGAGAAGCGGGTAATTAAAATATTTTTCTATATCTGAAAATTCAGCTGCCGCAAAATAATGCCCCCCGCTTTCCGCGGCAATCGCCTTCAGAAGATTCTCATTCATGGCAGTCTGGAGAAGTTCGATACTGAAACCCTCCACAGCAAATTTTCCACGGTCCTTACCCAGCGACATGTCCTGCCGTATGGCTTCTCCCTCAAACTCATAGTCCCCCACTTCCAGTCCATTGAGTTGTCCCGTGTACCGCCCATTACCGGCGAATTCCAATTCGATATCGTGAATTCGGTTTCCGGCCATGATCTTCACCTTTACGCTTGCATCATTTACCGGATTATACTGTTCGTCGTAAACCTGGCCGTTAAAAAGGATTTTTTCGCCGTTCCTATATACGTTTTTTGAAACCGTGACTATCACGGGCTTGGTATCGTCGATCGTTGTCACCCATTTTACCGAATTGGAAATGAAACTCACATATGCTGTATTGGATTTGCGCAGACCCGCCATCACAAAATAACTCTTCCATAAACCGTACGGCACGACCACAATCGATTTATTTTGCGCCGTTTTCCTTGATATAATGAGAGGGATATCTTTACGGGATCTGATCACATTCGTGGCTTTTGTCATATCCACTCGGGCCAGTACATCGCTCCCCTCTTTCGGCAAAACACGTAATTTGCCGATCCATACGGGAGGAAGTTCCTGCCATTGCTCAATCGCATCGGCGGCATTGTCGCTCACCTTCATGATCACGCTGTTCTTGCCAGTCAGGCTCAATGTAGGCGATACCGTGCTTTCTTCAAGACTAAAATCGGGTTTAATCTCCGCAGCTACCGCGTCATTCAACAGCAGGCATTTAGCTGGATCCAATTGCGTTCCGCAAAACAGCATGAACGGGCGGCGATCTTTCTGAATGGCATTGACATAGGATTGAAATCGGCCCGGATCCGAATTGAACGTTGGATAATTATTAAATATGTAACAATCAATCGTTCCCTGCGCAGTTTCTGTCACGGGTTCCGTTACCTCAATAAAAGAGCCGTCCTTTTTTTCGACGAACGCCTTAATATTGATATCGGGGTTTTCGGACAACGCTTTGTACAAAAAACTATGGTCCGGTCCTGGTGATCCTGAGATAAGACAAACATTGACCTTACTTTTTACGACCTTGATATAAAATGCTTTTGAATTGTTTTTATCGGTCAGTTCCTCGGCCAACGGAGAAACTCTCACCACAAATTTCTGTAATCCGATCTTTTCAGCCTGGAAATCGAACGCAACTCTCATCACGGCACCGTCATCGGAAATATTCAGATATTTTGTTTGGATGACCTTATCATCAGACATGAGTTGAACACTGACCGGTTTCCCTTTATACCCGAACGAAATCATAGAAACATCGACCGGAATCTTATTATTGAGATACACGATATCATTGTACACCACCTGAGTAATCGCAATATCCTTTGGCTCGGCAGGGTCCCCGATACCAATCGTAAATACGGGAAAGCCGTAAATCGAAGCATAAGACGCGGGGTTAACACCGAGATTGTATTGTCCGTCCGTAAGAAGAATTGTAGCGGCAAAATTCCTTCCGGACATTTTCTTCTTCAATGATTCCAGGGAAGCGGCAATATCGGTCTGAGCGCCGTCAAATGATAAAGAATCCAACTGTTCTATCCTTAATGGCTCTAATGCATCGGAAAAACCAAAATACTCAAGTAGATGCGATCCGGACAGCATTTTGAGCGCTTCACTGTGCGTGATATTCCGGATCAATGTTGGCCGGTTTCCCGAACTGTCGGCTATGCTCATGCTTTCGGAACGGTCAATCATTACGGCGACCACCGGCGGTTCTTCTTTTTGATAAGTAAGGTTGAGAAGCGGCTCAAACAGGATGAAAAGCGCCAGAATCAGCGAAGCGGACCTCAGTAATGCAAGGAAGTTTTTTTTGAATGCCGTGACCGGTGGAAGGGTTTCTTTGTAGGACCAGAAAGAAAAAGTAATAGCCAAAATGGATAATAATATGAATAGCCAGCCGCTCCATGAAAAACTTATATCAATTCCAGAATAATCCAACACGACTCCTGAGGCATATGTGAATAAATGAAACTGTGCAGGTCACCAATCTTTTTCCGTTTTTTGATCCTTAGTGACTTTTTCTCTGACCATTTTTTTCTGGAACTCTTTCTCCTGGTTTTTCAACGCGTCCAGGATCTTTTCGGCCTGTTTCTTATCCATGCCTTGTTGTGGCATATTTTGTTTTTTCTTATCTTTGTCGTTTTCGCTGTCTTGTTCCTGTTTTTGATCTTGTTGTTGGTCTTTCTTATCCTTGTCTTTTTCGTCCTTTTGCTGATCCTTCTTTGAGTTGTTTTTATCCTCATTCTTCTGCGGCGGCGGATTATCCTTCTGCATCTGTTTCAACGCCAATTCCAAATTCTTTCGCGCATCCTCATCGTCCGGGTTTTTTCTCAGGACCTGCTTATATCCTTCAATACTCTCCTTCAGCTTTTTGGATTTAAATTCACAGTTGGCAATGTTGTATTGGATACTGTTTTTCAATTTAGGATCAGATGTATTGGCCAATGCTTTTTCATAAAATAATTTTGCCTCGTCGTATTTCTGCATGCGATATAAACTGTTCCCAACATTGTAATTCAACTCCGGATCATTCGGATTCTGGTCAAGCAGTTGTTTATACGACTGCATGGCATGATAATGATCGCCGCTTTCATAAAGCTTGTCCGCCATGCGGCGTGAAAGACCTACCTGACCGAATACGGCGTCCGCCGAGAACATGATCATTGCGAAGAAAGAGAAACTTACGATCGTACACTTAATCATTCTTGACATGCGATAATGATCCCTTTTTCTCATTCAAATTTCCACCATTGTCACGTTTCAATGTTTACGACATCTTACAAAAAATGATACAAAAAAAAATAACATGAATCAACGTACGAATAAATAACGCCGTTGAAATTTGATTCGGGAGCGATTATATTGGCTGGTCAATTGATCCATTCCATCGTTCTATTTCATCCGGAGTAAGCTTATGAACGCATTCCCATTGCTACTTGCTGCGCTGCTGGTCATGGCCATTGCTTACCGGTATTACAGCGCCTTCATTGCCGCAAAGGTCGTCGCATTGAACGACTCGCGCACGACGCCGGCGCACAACCTGAAAGACGGGCAGAATTACGATCCGACCAATAAATGGGTTCTTTTCGGGCACCATTTTGCCGCGATCTCCGGCGCAGGCCCCTTGATCGGGCCCGTCCTGGCAACACAATTCGGTTTTTTGCCGGGTTTTCTTTGGTTGTTGATCGGTGTGTGCCTCGGGGGCGCCGTGCAGGATTTTGTTATACTTGCTGCTTCGATCCGCCGCAATGGAAAATCGTTAGCAGAGATCGCACGTCATGAAATAAGCCCGCTGGCAGGACTGGTCGGATCGATCGCGATCCTCATTATCGTGGTCATTGCTCTTGCCGGCCTCGGATTAGCTGTTGTAAACGCGCTAAGAGAAAGTTCCTGGGGCACATTCACCATTTTTATGACGATCCCGATCGCGCTTTTCGTAGGTTTTTGGATGTACAAGTTGAGGCCGGGGAAAGTGGGTGAAGCAAGTTTTATCGGCGTTGTTGCCGTTTTGATGGCGGTGATCGCCGGCAGTTGGATCCCCGGATCATTTCTTGACCCCTATTTTACTTTATCTCGCGAAGGCATCATTATCGCCATAGCGGTCTACGGTTTTTTTGCCTCGATTCTACCGGTTTGGCTTCTCCTTTGCCCGCGTGATTATCTGAGTTCATATATGAAGATCGGCACCATCGCCGCCCTCGTACTGGGCGTTTTTATCGTTCATCCAGATCTGAAAATGCCGGCATTTACGGAATTTGTTGACGGCGGAGGACCGATCATTCCGGGTAAAATATTTCCATTTGTATTTATCACCATCGCCTGTGGAGCCATTTCTGGGTTTCACGCATTGGTAGCCTCCGGCACGACCCCCAAGATGATAAATAAAGAGACCGATGCCCGGTTCATCGGATACGGCGCTATGCTGATGGAAGGTTTAGTTGGTATCGTTGCTCTGATCGCATCAAGTTCGCTTTTTCCCAGCGATTATTTCGCGATCAATGTAACACCGGAAAAATTCAAATCGTTGGGTATGAATATTGTTAATCTGGAACAACTTTCTCATGAGATAGGAGAATCATTGGCCGGCCGCCCCGGCGGCGCAGTATCACTGGCTGTGGGTTTTGCACAGATCTTCAGTGCGATTCCGGGATTTGCCCATCTGATCTCCTATTGGTACCACTATGCCATCATGTTCGAAGCTTTATTCATCCTGACGACCATTGATGCCGGCACGCGTGTATCACGGTTCATACTGCAGGAATTTGGCGGAAGGATATGGAAACCGTTCGAGAGAACCGATTGGCTGCCGGGCGCATTGCTGTCCACAGCTCTGATCGTTTTCGGTTGGGCATATTTTATTTGGGCCGGAAGTATCAGCACTATTTGGCCGATGTTCGGCACGGCCAATCAGTTACTCGCCAGCGTCGCGTTGGCGGTAGGAACCAGCGCGATCATTAATTCAGGAAAAAAGAAATACGTTTGGGTTACATTGATTCCCCTTGCGTTCGTTGCGACGACCACATTGACGGCATGCTGGATCAATATCACGGATAATTTTCTCCCGTTAACAAGATCGGAGGCTACGGCTGTTCAAGGCTGGATCAATATCGGCATGACGATCGTCATAATGACATGCGCGGTCATTGTTCTTTTTGAGGCATTCAGGCGCTGGTATAGGGTTTTGGTGAGGGATGAATATGAGGTTAACGGTAAAATCATTCATTCCAAAGATCATAATTTTACTCCGCCGGATTACGGGTGCTGCTGAACGGGAGAAGTAATCAACAGCCGTCTCGTGTTTTTTCCGCTTCCTTCTCGAATTTTAAAGGTTCAATCTTCTTTGGAACTACCGATCTTTTCATTGGAACGGTTTGCTTTGCTGTTTCCTTTATAACGGCAGGCGATCCCCCGAAATACAGGCTCATTTTACTCCGCTGGGCGAAAATTACTTTTTCGCTCTCTGAAGCGTTTAAGGAAAGGACAGGGAACAATATTTCAGATCTCCAGGCGGCCAGACCGCCGCTGATAATGAATACGTTTTGAAAATGTTTTGCCTTTAACATGACCCAGGCTTGCCCGGCGTGAATCCCTCCTTCCGAATAAAGAATTATAAATTCGTCCTTACGCATTGAGGAATTTATCAGTCTGGAAAGGGTCATCAATTCAGCGCCGGGGATGTGATAATTTAGATAAGCGGAAGAATCCCGCAGATCGACGATGCGCATTTGTTTTGATGCCGTAATCCAATTTGCAAGGGTGTCGGTTGAAATGTGATCGTTCTCCAATTCCACAAGCTTTGCTATCTCATTAATATTTTGGCCCGTCGGATCGGAACCGCCTGTCAGCGCGGCCAAACAACCGAGCATAAAGACCATCACAGCAGCCCATTTTTTGACCGTCATGACGCTATTCCTTCGAATATTTCATTTCAATTTTTTCCGCTGCAGCGAATCCGAGTAAGGCAAGAGTTACGATGATGAATACGGCCGTCCCATACGGGATATGAAAAAATTGAAAAAGAGTGATCTCTCCCAAAGCCGTAGAAGCATGCCATTCCGCGATGAACGGATAAATCTCGGCAAAAATAAATATCCCTGCAAACATCCCGATTAAATGGATCCAACCGTCCATACGGCCTGTGACCGATGCCACACAACAGGTCCCCGGACAATAGCCGCCCATTATAAATCCGACACCGAAAACAATTCCACCTGTCAATTGCGGTACCGCATACGTTGGCAGGACATGAACCGACGATAAATCCATGATACCCAATTTATTCAGCCAAAATAATCCAAGTATTGCCGTGATGACCGCCGTAAACATCACCTTAAATACGCTGAGATCCCGTAAATAAAATTGTTGTGCGATTTTAACCGCGCTTCCGAAGCCGGCCAGCTCAAGAAAAAAACCAAAGCCGATTCCAATAATTACGGCAAAGAGCAGCGATTGCTCCGAATCAATAATTCCAAATTGAAAAAATGGAACACTCATGTCCACTGCTTTCTGAAAAAATAGGCTGCAAGGTAAGCGGTCGCAAAAACCGAAAGAATGAAAATCCAACTTCCGACGCTCATTAAAGATCCACCCGTCAGCGCTTGTCCGCTGGTGCAGCCGCGCGCCAGCTTGGATCCGAAACCCATTAAAATTCCACCGGCAAATGCAAGGAAGAAACGCGTTTTGTCTGAAATGCGTTTACTTTTTTCGACCTTGCGATTTATTCGCCCGGAAAACCACCCCGACAAAAACCCGCCAATTAAAACTCCGGCCATTTCAAAAACAAGCCAATCCTTAAGCGGGTGTCCCCCATTAAGGTATTCGGAATAAAATACATTCGACCGGACATGGGCCGGAGCCGCTGTATTCACTGCGGACGTTACCACGGAACTCAGAGCGCCGGACGCTCCGAGTCCACGGCCCATGATCACAAACGATAAGAGCAGGACCAAACCAAGCCCAAACCCGGCCACGTATGGATTCAAATATCGTTTTGGTTCACTCATTTCTTTTCTTCGGCTTTTTCTACGGGATAATCGTCGTCACGGACGTTCCAGTCTTCAAAACACCCGTCGTAGACGATGGCTTCAAAGCCTAACAAACGTGCGGCGGTATAAACCAGAGTTGCCTGCTGGCCGATATGGCAATACGTAACGACCGTGTCGCCCGGAATAACTCCGGCGGCGTCGAATAATTTTTTTAAGGCCGGGACCGGCAAAACACGATTGGTACTGTCAACGATCGAAGTAAAAGGCAAGTTCTTCGCGCCTCGAATATGTCCGGTGCGCAGTACCCCGCCGCCATTGCCATCATAAAAGTTCTTAGAACGCGCATCGATAATTTTGACTTTATCCGAATGCAGGCGGCTCTTTACCCACTCCGCATTGGTGATAATTTCAGGATGCAAAGTTAAATTCAGCGACGTCCTTTTTACTACCGGTGTTTCTTTAGAAATCGGCCGGCCTTCGGCTTTCCAGGCATCGAGGCCTCCGTCTAAAACGGCGGTTTGGTTGCCAAACCCGAAATATGACAAAGCCAGAAGCATT
>CAZHUW010000120.1:0-9963 GCA_964535295.1 uncultured Bacteroidota bacterium | reverse complement strand
CTCTGGCAGAAACGCGCATTTTTGACATTTTAACTAACGTAGATGACCAAAATCGTTCGATCCACGCCATAGCACTACCCATCGGAGCTATCATCGCAAACGGTATAGCGATCAATATGAGTATAAAGGTGAGTATCAGACCTGATCCAACAAATAGAAAAGAGTGTATGCTAGAACGATAAGGCAGTTCAGTCATTGGATCCTAAGCTGTTGTCCGAATGATGTCCCGGATCAGTGTCGACAGCCGGTCATCCGGTTTCATTCCGTTTCGAATTTGATTGGTTTTTTTTCTTTCGTACAAAGAGCAATCTCCGCCTATACAATCCCCGCCGCAAGTGATACAACCCGGGCTTACGTTGCCCAAGGTGCCGTAAGTAGACCTGATCTGCCACAATTTTTCAACTTCTTCACGCCCTAACACTCTTTCACCACCGAGCATTTTCGCGACAAAAAGGATATGCGCATAATGTTCAACGCGTTCCATCTTATAATAAGCGTCAAAAACGTCCTTACCGCACGTCACAACTCCGTGATTGGCTAGAAGGACGGCATCGCTATGTTGTATGTAATTTCTTATCGAGTCAGCCAATTCCATCGTAGATGGCGTTGCATAAGGGGCAATAGGAATTGAACCTAATGTGGTCACAATTTCGGCGAGTACACAGGAATCCATCGGTATATTCGCCGTCGCAAAACCCGTAGCATATGGAGGATGGGCATGTACTACTGCCCTGATTTCGGACCGTTCCTCATACACCGCCAAATGCATTTGTATCTCTGTCGAAGGTTTGTTGCCTCCCCCAACGACATGTCCTGCAATGTCCAATGTGACCAAATCGTCAGTACGAAGAAACCCCTTGCTCTGACCGGTCGGTGTTGCGAGAATCTCATGATTACTGATTTTGACGCTGATATTACCGTCATTTGCGGCAACGAATCCTTTATTATACAATCGCCGTCCGCATTCAATCACGTTTTCACGAGTTTGAAATTCGTTCATTTGCAAGTATTTGAAGTTTCAAAAAAGGCGAAAAAGTTTAATTAATATTGCCAGCAAAATCAATAGAAAATAAAACCCATAATTCGTGCGAAGTAATCAGTGAGACTGTCGAATAGCAAGAATCCAAAGCTACTGAACTGCCATTATGGCATAATTATGAAAATTTTTCACTTTGTGAATGAAATTATTGTGCCATATTGTCTGAGCATTAATTCCTGTAATTCATAAATAGTAGTTTTTTTAGAGTATTACATTTTTGGCATCGACTTTGTTAAAGTGATAAATTGAGATCAAAACAAAAACAACTAACAACAGGAGTAAGAAATGGAAGTCAAAACACTAAACGAAGTCAATGCGGAACAGCGTGACCTTGTCAAAAGGGAAAACAGTTTCTACTATGTTCAGCCGCGTTGTGATATAAGAGAAACCAAAGATCATTATCATCTGATTCTGGAAATGCCCGGCGTAAGCAAAGATACTCTTGGGGTCCATCTTAAGAACGGCCAGTTGCTGATCGAAGGAAAAATGAACATCGCCGAAAGCGGTTCACTGATCCGGTCGGAAATTTTCAAAAGAAATTATAGAAGGGCCTTTACTCTTGGCAACAGCGCCGATGCGCAGAAGATTGAGGCCAAATGGCAGGATGGGCTTTTATTCCTGACTATTGCGAAAAAAGAAGAAGCTAAACCGCGTGAGATCAAAATAAACTTCAACTAACCAACAAATTAATTAAAGGGAGGAATAACTATGTCAATCATCAAGTATGCTCCGGTCAACGAAAGAGGCATGTTAAGCGATCTCTTTAACGTTCAAAAAGAAATGAGCCGGATGCTGTCCAATTTCTTTACCAATGACGATGAGACTCTTACCGGACTTCAAAACTGGTATCCTTCCGCCGATATTTCGGAAGGAAAAGATGCGTATACGGTCAGAGTAGAATTACCAGGAGTGACAAAGGACGACGTAAAGATAACGTTGCAGGAAAATGTCCTTACCATTCAGGGCGAAAAGAAGCAGGAAAATGAGACAAAGGATACGAACTATCATCGCCTCGAAAGAAGTTACGGCTCTTTCAGCAGATCGTTCCGCTTGCCTACTCTTGTAAAGGCGGATAAAATCGATGCCAACTACAAAGACGGAGTTTTATCCATCGTCTTGCCAAAAGCAGATGAAGCTAAGACAAAGGAAATTGAGATCAAATTCTAATCATTGAATGGTGTGGCAAAACAAAACCTCACGGTCTAACCGTGAGGTTTTGTTACATACATAGAGTGTATATGGAAACAAGTATAAAGATTTACATTGTTGTAATCCTCATCCTTTCACTCATATACTTATATGTAAAATAAACTGAGAGGATATACTACATAGATGAACACTGACAAACTTACCATAAAATCGCAGGAAGCATTTGCTGACGCTCGGCAACTTGCAACAGATAATGGACAAACACAGATCGAACCCGAACATCTGTTATTAGCGCTCTTCAAAGATGCGGACGGAACCGTTCCGGCAATCATAAGAAAAACAGGCGCCCCGCTGAATTCAATCGAAACACGGATCGGTCAAATGGTCAGGCAAATGCCGAAGGTCAGTGGTGATACGAGTGGACAGGTCTATTTATCAAATCGCCTCATCAAAATCTATAACGAATCCGGCAAAGAAGCTGCGAAATTTAATGATGAGTTCGTATCAACTGAGCATTTACTAATTTCTCTTTCTGAAGAGGACTCAGAATCCGGAAGAGCACTCAAAAGTCTTGGATTGAGACGTGAAACTATTTATCAGGCTCTAAAAGATATACGCGGCGCACAGAGAGTTACGGATCAAAATCCGGATGCAAAATATCGTGCACTTCAAAAATATGGTCGTGATCTTAATGATTTCGCACGGAAAGGAAAACTGGACCCTGTTATCGGCCGCGACGAAGAGATACGCCGTGTACTTCAGGTCTTATCGCGACGCACTAAAAACAATCCGGTTCTGATCGGCGAACCGGGTGTAGGCAAAACGGCAATAGCCGAGGGCATCGCCCATCGCATAGTTAACGGCGATGTACCCGATAATCTCAAAAGCAAAACGATCATCGCCTTGGATATGGGGGCGTTGATAGCCGGCGCAAAATTCAGGGGCGAATTTGAGGAACGTTTGAAAGCCGTTTTGAGGGAAGTGACCGAAGCTAACGGAGAGATCATACTGTTTATCGATGAATTACATACTCTGGTAGGCGGCGGCGCAGCTGAAGGCGCGGTAGATGCGGCCAATATGCTAAAACCTGCTCTTGCAAGGGGTGAGCTGCGCGCCATTGGCGCTACCACGCTTGACGAATATCGCAAGCATATTGAAAGAGACGCTGCTCTTGAACGCAGATTTCAGCCTGTTTTTGTCAACGAGCCCTCCGTCGAGGACACGATCTCCATTTTGCGGGGATTAAAAGAAAAATATGAGGTCCACCACGGCGTACGAATCCAGGACAGCGCAATCGTATCCGCCGCCACATTATCAGCCCGTTATATTACGGACCGCTTTATGCCTGACAAAGCTATAGATCTGATCGATGAAGCCGCATCCAAACTGCGTATCGCTATTAATTCTATGCCTGAAGAGTTGGATGAAATCGAAAGGAAAATAAAGCAACTGGAAATTGAACAGCTTGCGCTTAAAAAAGAAAGCGACCCGGCATCCACAAAACGTTTAACTGCTCTTAATCTTGAGCTCGGCAACCTGAAAGACCGCAGGACGGTGCTCCGCGAACACTGGCAAAGTGAAAAATCGACTATTGATGCAATCCAACGTCTCAACAAAGATATTGATTTTACCAAATCCCGGATGGAGCAGGCTGAACGGGCAGGAGACCTGAATAAAGCGGCTGAGTTAAAATACGGTAAATTGACCGAACTTTTAAAGACAGTCGATTTGGCAAAAAACAGGCTCGGGGAAATACAAAGGGACCGAAAATTACTTAACCAGGAAGTTACCGGTGATGATGTGGCTGAAATCGTCGCAAAATGGACAGGCATCCCTCTATCCCGTATGATGGAACAAGAAAAAGTAAAAATCCTCAAGATCGGCGAACGCCTGAAGCAAAGGGTCATCGGTCAGGATGTGGCTGTCGAAGCTGTTTCCAATTCAATTATTCGCTCTCGCGCCGGATTATCCGATGAAAAAAGACCTATTGGATCTTTCATATTCTTAGGCTCGACCGGCGTGGGTAAAACTGAACTTGCAAAGGCGTTGGCCGAATTCCTTTTCGACGATGAAAATGCTCTGGTCCGAATCGACATGTCGGAATATATGGAATTGCATACCGTTTCCCGGCTGATCGGTGCACCGCCGGGTTATATTGGTTATGAGGAGGGAGGGCAACTTACTGAAGCCATACGCCGCCGCCCCTATTCTGTGATCCTTCTTGACGAGATTGAAAAAGCGCATCCGGATGTTTTTAATATCCTATTACAGGTACTTGACGACGGTCGCTTAACGGATAATAAAGGAAAAACGGTTAATTTTAAGAATACTGTCATCATAATGACCTCGAATCTCGGCGCGCAATATATTGTCGAACAGATTCAGCGGCAAAAAGATCATGACAAATCCGTCTCGTATACTGAAATGAGTGAAACGGTCCTTCAAATGCTTCGCCAAAAGATGCGCCCTGAATTCCTAAATCGAATTGATGAGATCGTCATGTTCAATCCGCTTACAAAAGATAACTTACGAAAAATCGTCGATGTACAATTCGCGAGAGTAACAGAACTTCTCTTCAAGCACAATATTAAGGCTGTATTATCGGATGCCGCCAGGGATTATTTGACACAAGCCGGTTACGATCCCGTATTCGGAGCGCGACCACTCAAAAGGCTTATACAGCGTGATATTGTTAATATATTATCGGTCAAAATCCTGCAAGGTACAATTCATAGCGACGATACGATTGAAGTCGATTTCAGAAACGGTGAAATTGTGATAAACAAGGAGGGTCTAAAATCGGTTGCTTAAATCTAAGTTGACAAGGAAGTCATTACGAGACTTCAGTTCAACCTGAAGATCACAGGATAAGTGATCCAGACTTTTACAGCCCGGTTACCGTTTATGGCCGGTTTAAATTTCAAATTGTTTATCGCGGATACAGCTGCGTCCTTAAATATATCATCACCCGTTAACACGACCACTTTCGTAACACTTCCAGTCTCATCGATCAGCGCTTTAAGAACTACTTTACCTTCCAAACCCGCTTTTTTGGCGAATTCAGGATAAATGATATTCGGTCTGCCGAGCGGTACAGGATTTTGTTCAACAACAACAAATTCATCCATCCCCGGTTCATCATTGCCGGATAGATCTTCGATTGTTCCGCTGATATCTACTTTAATTTCCCCGTCGCTGTTGCCGAAATTCGCCGGGGCTGCAATATCCGTCTTAATTTCTTCCTGTGTCAGAATGGTCATTTCCTGTACCGCTTCTTCATCAGGAACCACAATAGGTATACCGGTTGCCGGCTTGATCACATCGGGAATTTCAATTTTTATTGTTGGCGGCGGCGGCGTATCCTGCAGCGGAGGCGCATTTTGCAATTCATTGATATCTGTAAATTTTACAGTAATCACGCGGTCTTCCGCCATAACCACGGAAGAAATATAATAGGATGCAATACCGCCCAAATGCAGCGCGATCCCTATGATCAAGCCAACGGCCATATTTTTAGGATAATCCTTTTTGAGAGCATAAGAACCGTAATTGATCCGGTCAACGCCTTCGATGACTTCTATATTGCTCATTGTGCTTTCTTAACCTCCTTCAGGTCCTGTTCAGTCAATGGCGCAAATGCAAAACGAGGAGATAACCTGTTTCCGCTTTCTGTTAAATTATTTTTTTCATTTAATGCAACAATCGCCAGATCCAATTCATCTACGACGTTGATCATATTCTCATACTTGGCCTTCTTATCAATCTTAATAAGAACGATCAATTTGTATTTCTCTTTCAGTGTCGCCCCTTTACCGTCCTGTATGTTCTTTTCGCTTCGGTCCACAAAAATCTGTCGAAGATTTTTAAGTTCTGTTTTTTGCGGCGTCCCGTTCCCAACATTCCAGTAAATCATGTTATCGGAAGTAACGCGGACCTGAAGAATATTGGATTCGGCTATCTTTACCTGATTTTTTTCAGCGTCATCCTCCGGAATACTTATCTCCATCGTTTGCGGGAGGCGAAATGCAGTGGTTAGCATAAAAAAAGTCAATAAAAGGAAAGCAACATCGACCATGGGTGTCATATCCAGACGAACGCCGACACGTCTCTTCTTTTTCTTTCCTTTGCCGTGCGACCGGGGTTGAGCCCCACCTACTTCGGCCATATAATTACTCCAATAATTAGATTAACGTTCTAGATTGGTAATGAAATTGACCGTAGTGATCTTTGTTTTCTGCAACACATCAATGATCTCGCTTACAACGTCATAGTCAGAGTCCTTGTCTGCTTTCAATACCACACGCATTGCACCCTGAGCGCCGCGGATAGCTAAATTTTCAAGACGCGCTTTGGTGATCAGTCCGCTTAATTCATCGATCTTGATTTCCTTGCCAGCCTTTTGAGCGTAGTCAATCCCGAATATTTTGGCCCTTACTACCTGTGCGTCCACGTCCATCCAAACCCGTTTATCCTTTGTCACAGTGATTGTAATAACACTGGCGGTCGGAAGCTTCAATTGTGAGTGCGAATCCGGAACTGTAACCGAGACCTCTTCAGGAGGCCGGAACGTGGTGGTCAGCATGAAGAACGTCAAAAGCAAAAAGGCGACGTCCACCATAGGCGTCATGTCCAGTTTAACCCCGACGCGGTGTTTTTTGATCTTTGCCATAATGCCTCACTAAGTGATCTTACTGGTCGCTACTCTTGTTCGTTAGAATCTCAACTACGTTATAACTGGCTTCATCGATCAAATATGTATACGTATCTACCTTGTTAACAAAATAGTTGTAAGCGACAATAGCAACGATAGCCGCAAACAAACCGCCTGCTGTATTGATGAGTGCTTCCGAGATACCGAGAGAAAGTTGCACGGCGTCCGGTGCGCCTGATTGAGCCAGAGCCTTGAATGCGCGGATCATACCGATGGTGGTTCCCAGTAATCCCACCATGGTTGAGATCGATGCTATCGTCGAAATAGCTATTAAGTTCCTTTCCAGAAGCGGAACTTCAAGCGCAGAGGCTTCTTCGATGGAGCGCTTCATCTCGCCCACCCGTTTGTCGATACTTAAGCCTAGTTTGCCAGTACGCTCAAAGCTCTCAAGGCCCATTTTGATGATATTGGCACATGAACCTTTTTGATGATCGCAAACTTCGATAGCCGCTGAAATGTTGTTATCGATTAAGTTTTTTTGAACTTTTTTCAAAAAGAAGGGCAAGGAGTCTCTTCCATTGGCTTTGCGCAGAGAAAAGATCCGTTCAAATACAAAAGTAATGACCATGATCGACAATACCATCAACAACACGACCACGTAGCCGCCCTTATAAATATAGTACAGACCATAAGCGTCGCCTTCTGCACCGAATATGAATTCGAAAATGAAAATCGAAACCAAAAAAGCGGCGGTGATCAGAACCGTCATGAAAACAGACTGCTTCATGTAATTTTCCTCCTTAAATTTTAACGCCGATAAAAACGATCTATGATAAATAAAACTTACAATAAATTTCTATGAGAAGCTGTTAATAGCCTCTTCAACGGAATCGAACACATCAAACACAAGGGACAACTTCGTAATGACCAAAATATTGTCGATACTTTTACCTACGCGCGCCAATTTCATTTTACCGCCTTTGTCGATGAATTTTTTATGCGATGAAACAAAAATCCCAAGGGCAGAACTGTTGAGATATTGCGTGTCACCGAGATCAACCACAAGTTTTGTATCTCCGTCAGAAAGTATCTTTTCAATAGCCGCTTTCGCCTCATCCGTCTCAGTGCCACCGGTTAGACGGCCTTTAGGCGTCAGAACAATTATACCGGCGGCATTTTTGAATGACTTCATTGCTCTCTCCAGGTTAATACACTAATTGGCGCCCAACTGTTTCAATATTTTTTTTGCATCGGTCGAAAAGGGACCGGCAGGATCCAAGTTAAGGTACCTCTTCAAGTAAGGAATTGCCGCTGAATTCTTCTTTTGACGAAGATAGCATTGCGCCAAATAATACGCAGCATATTTATGATCTTCGTCAAGGTTCATAACTTTTTTGAAGTATTGAATTGCCATGTCATTTTTTTTTAATCGATATGAAATACCGGCTAACCCAAAATAAGCCTGTACGCTGGCAGTATCCATTTGTACGGCCATTTCATATGCCGTTTGAGACGCTTCTACGGAATCGGCACGTTCCAATATCTGGGCCAAGACAAGCCAATACGACTGTGAATATGGTTTCAGAGTGATGGCATTTCGAATTGATGAAAGAGCATCCAAAGTGTCCTGATGGTTTTGGGCTGCATAAAATTGACAAAGACCCAGATTAAGCCAGGCCGAAGCAATTATTGAGTCCCCGGTGCCGGTACTAACCCGCTTCCTGAACCATTGCATGGCCTCCAAGTAATTCTTTCCAGAATAATACATGGTTCCGATATCCTGATAAAGCACATGATATTGCGGATCCATTTCAGCGGCCTTGCTGAAAAATTTGGCAGTATTTAGTGTGTCCTTCACGGCTTTGTAAGCCAGACCCAAACGCACATAATCCTTCGCATCCAGCGAAATCGACTTCTCTTCAAGTATACTATATGTGTTGATTGCCTTTTCATGTTCATTCGCTCCGGAATACGACTCTGCCAGAATCTTCAGCGTTTCATCACGAGTTTTGCCCGTATCAAGCTCTGCAGCTTTTTCAAGGGGTACTATCGCATTTCGATAGCTACGTAACGCATGATAACTTTTGCCAATAAACAAAAAGCCCTGATAATCTAAGGGCTCCAGTGAGGTATATTTTTGTAAATAGTAAATCGCATTGCCATACTGTTGCGGATTCGTTTTACCTCCATTGAAATAGATGTATCCTACATTCAGATTTCCTTCTCTGCTATTGGAATCAAGCTTTACGGCTTCTAAGTATTCTCTTAACGCATCGTTATATTGTTGTTCCCTGAAGTAGATCTTACCCAACTTGAGATACGTTTCAACCGAACTGGAGCTTATGGAAAGCGCCTTATTATAATAGGCGATCGCGGTCTCATTTACGCTTTGTTTTGCATAAACGTCACCTAAAAGCAACAACACTCGAATTCTCAGGCCTTGGGACAGTTCTTTTTGAACTTCGAGCTTTGACAATTCAATGCTTGCCTCCTCAAACCGGTTTAATCCGATTAGACATTCGGCATTCTTTAATCGCAGATTCAGGTCCTTTGGCGATTCATTAATCAAAAACTCAACTTCTTTTTTCGCTTCGGCAAAAAGCTCCATTTTAAGATACAATTCAAGAAGGAGACTACGGTTTAACAGGTGTTTTGGCTTTATAGAAAAAGCAGCAAGTGCCGAATTCAGCGCCTCATTAATTTGACCGCTTTTAAAGTAGGCCACACCGATCCAATAATGCGCTTCGGCCGATCTTGGATTATTTTTCAGAACACTCTGCAGAAGTTCAATGGCTCCATTGGTGTCGCCCCCGTTCAAAATTTCTCTGGCAGTCTTAATCTGCCCATCCTGAGCCGATGCAAAGGCCGTTGCAAAGAAGAATATTATGATATTTATACTTAACGCTCTAATAGATTTCATGTGACAAATAATTACAGGCTTGTGCAGCGAAAAACTAAACACCTGCATTTCAAAATAATTGATTTCTACTTAGGATATAGTGGCTTTAAAGCCAGCAAAGGTCTATTTTTTAAGAATAAAACACAAGAAATATTTTACTCTGCCTTTAGACGAATTGGATTCATTGCTGGCACTGTATTTGAATTCAGGAACAACTGTTGCCCC
>CAZHUW010000119.1:0-10002 GCA_964535295.1 uncultured Bacteroidota bacterium | reverse complement strand
CACCCGTCCTCATCCGGACGTGCTTGCGCTATTTGATACGGAATTGCTGGACGCGCTGAGAAAGAAGAAAGTGACGGGCGCATTCATCGTGAATCTGGCCAAGCAGCTGGAGATCAAGCGGAATCTCGAACCGGATGCTGATCTTCATGCCTACGTGAAGGATCTTTTTGATCTGTCGTATCGCGGTTTCTACAAGAAGCTGGACGAGAAGGAAATGGTGTTTGGGTTCAATGGGTGTGAGGAGTAGGCAACCTCACCCTGTCCCTCTCCTCAACGAGGAGAGGGAACGTACTATCGCAGACAGTGCGTCCCCTTCTCCTTTGCAAGGAGAAGGGACAGGGATGAGGTTGGAAAACCAAATCCTCCCTCGACCTTGTTCGGAACAAACCCTGCGCTTCCGCCCGGAATACGGTCTTCTAAAAACGTTTCAGAAGCAAGGCCGTCCAATACAAACCGGCTCCATACACCGTATGCGTCAACAGGCTTTTCAGCCTACGGATATTCGGCTGTGGAAGATCGGAGGACGCTATACCGAAACCGAACGCCGGCTGCATGATGAAAAACGGAGCAACGATCGTCACTATCCCCACCAGCAGCGCGGGTAAAAAGGCCGGATCATCCAGCCATTCTTTTCCAAACAGGAAAAAAAGCAGAAAGGCAAAAGCTATCCCCGTCAAATAATGAGCCGTCCACCCCAAAAATAATTCGCCGTGAACGGGCGCCGTATTGACTATATTTTTGTGGAAATATATTCCGTGCGGCAGGTTCGCCAGCCACCGCCCGACGAGGCGAAAATCCAGCGATTTAATATTAAAGAGACCGAGCACAAACCCCAAGAGATCTATCAAGAGCGTTGCTCCGATCCCGATCAGAATGATCTTGATCATACTATGCATAATTTTTTCCTTTCATTCGGCAGGCTGCCCGTGCAGCCCGCTTTGATCGATACAGGCGCGTCTTGCGGCCGTTCCATTTTTAATTTTTGTCTGTTTGAGGCGCGAGCCTGCGGATGACCAATTCCAGAAGAGGCACCCCGGCAAATACCATCCAGGGAACCAGAGCGAAGGTCAGTACGCCCGTTCTCAGATACAAAGGCAGAGGCGATAAGGCCTCGCCAAACAGGTAAAGAAACAGCGTGATCGACGGGTAGATCACAACCCATATCTTCAGTGATGCGGTCAATTTCATTTTTGTTTTCATACACATTCCTTTTTTGTGATAATTAATTTAAATGACCCGGTAATATACCCGGGAATGCGCTATGCAGGGTAGGACGAATCTGAGGTTAGATAGGATTATTTGAATTTTTGACGGAAGGCTTCGGGAGAATATCCGGTATGCTTTTTAAAGAACCTTATAAAATAGGAAATATCCTCGTAGCCGAGGTGATAGGCTATCTCGTTCACCTGATTGGACGTCGCGAGAAGGTATCTTTTGGCTTCCTGAACGGTGTATTCGTCGATAAGTTCGGAACCCGTTTTACCCAGGGAACTTTTTGTGATGGCGTTAAGCTGGTAGGGAGAGAGGTGCATCATATCGGCATATTGCGATACTTTCTTACAGCCGGCAATATGCGTTTCCAAAAGTACCAGGAATTCTTCAAGCCGTTCCTGCATGTAATCGCCGGCAACGGGTGACGCGCTCTTACGATCCTCCCTGTTCCTCACAAGCTCTATGAAGAAAATGCCCAGGTTTGCCGCGATGACGTCGCGGTAACCTTCTTGTTTGTGGGTGTATTCCTGAAAAATATGCTCCAGCGCGGCATGCACTTTTTTAAAACTTCCGGCGTCAAGACGACATAGGTTTTTGTGGCTGGCCCTGCGCAGCAGTTGTCCGGATGCTTTGTCATTCGGATAATAGAAATCCGTCTTAAATTGCATCAGGTATCCCTTGCTTCCGGCCTTCAGCGTGAGGCGGTGCACCTGCCCGGGGCGCAAGAAAAAAACGGAATGATCGTGAATTTTGTACGCGGTGAAGTCTATGTCATGACTGCCCGCGCCTTTACTCAGCGCTAAAATGAAAAAATAATCATGACGGTGGAGTTCCTGAACCATGTCTTTCCCGGCAAGTACCTTTTCAACATCCCGTATGCTGAAACTGCCGGAAAAATCGGGCTCCATATGGGCCGTATTAATGCGCCTTACCGGAATGTTCTTCATCTTAGCTCAATGGTCCTTTACTCAGATCTCAATTGACCTAATATTAGGCAATTGACGGATCGTTTGCAATTCCCAATTAAGCGTTTCATCGCAGCCAAGCCGTACATAAAAAAAGGACGTTGCCGTCGTCCTTTTTTTTAGGAGGTCCTGATTTATTTTAATTCCTGCAGCGCGGTCAGTTCTTTAAACCTGCGGCGGTCCGCATCGTCAGGCAATTCGTCATTTTTATTGACCGCATGCCGGTTCAAAAACTCCAGCGTGTAATAGGCGTAGCTTTGGCACTTCAAAGAAAGTTCCTTGTCAAACGACCGTGAAAAGTCCGGCAGATACCCGGCTATAAATCCCACAGATGAAAAATAGTAATGATGCATATTCTTAACCAGCCTCAATGAGCATTCTGCATTTTTCAACGATCTGAGAAGTTCAAGATCCGGTATCACAATGTTGGAATCCACGTTCTGATAAAAATGAAGGATCGGCGTTCGGACGGATGCCGGTTTAAAATCGGTAAATTGTTTGATCCAGTCTTTGCCGATCGCATTGCCGATGCCGCCGTCAAGGCTCACAAAAGCTTTGACTTCCGGATGCTGCGCAACAAAGATCAGCGCGGAACGGGCGCCGAAACTGTGCGCCAGGACGGTGATATTCCTTTCATCGCCATGGAATTCCGACGTGACCTTGCGAAGGATAAGATCCATATCTCTTTTCTGATCCAGGGCCATGGGATAAACGTCGTCACTGCTTTTCATCGGGCCGATGATCCGCGCCGGAAATGGGCTTGTCGCGACGATGTATCCGTGACTCGCGAGATATTCACACAAAAAAGCCTGATCGGCGGCAGCCTGAAAATTTCCCTGCGCAACGATCACGACGGGGAATTCGCCATCGGCCTGACGGGCATTATAACCTGCATACATTTCCACGGAGAGCCATTGCTCCATAGCCGTTTCAGGCGTTCCGACCGAAATACCGAACTCTTTGAACGATCCGACCGCCGCCTGTTTTTCGGCATCCGTTGCGGTATGATGATCGCTTTCGTTGGCCGACAGGGCAATATAATCGCGATACGTCATTTTGTCTTTTGCGGCCTCTGCCGGATACCAGACGCCGATCTGAACTGCGCGCGGATGTCCGTCGGGCATCGTGCGCGTCGAATCCCGCGATGCCAGAACAGAAAACCCGGCGGCATAACGCCCGTATTTCAGTTCTCCTAATATCGGCCGCTGAATATCATTCGGCTCTTCCGGTTCGCCAATGGAGATCTCTATCACCGTGCCGTATTCACTTTTTGCAGATTCATGTGCAGCATTTTGCCCCACGAGGCCGGCATTCCGGCATAAAATGAATGCCAAAGCCAGTATGATCCTTAAACTAGAAAATGAATGGATAGACGCCTCCTCTTTGTTTTATTCTCATATCCGGTTTACTCACTTTTATAAAAATTGTCATTCTGAACTTGATTCAGAATCTCATTTTCAGAACGCTTCAGTATAGATTCCGAATCAAGTTCGGAATGACCTGTGAGTAAACCGGTCAAGCACGTCAATCAAATAATCCCCCTTTATCCCCCTTTTCAAGGGGGAATAATACAAGACTAGCGTCCGATCTCGCCTTGCGCTTCTTTGAACGCGCGGTCCGTGAAGGGATTGAGAAAATACGATTCGAATACGTAATTTTTCGCCGGATCGCTGCCGGCAAATCGTTCTCTAAAATTCTCTGCGTCGATATGTGATTTCATATCATCTTTTTTCACGCCTTTTTTCATGGCGGCGATCACTTGATTATTCACCGATTCGAACATCCCGATGACCGCGCGCAGATAATCTTTATTATTCTGAACCGCGCCATGGCCGGGAATAATGGTTACGGCATCCATTTCATCAAATGTTTTAAGCGTGCGGATCCAATTGGCCGGGCTAACGCCGAATGCATAAGGAACCGGCGCTACCAGCAGATCGCCGGTCAGAAGGATCTTTTCTTTCGGTAAATATACAAAAGCGTCCCCCGTCGTATTACCGGAACCGAGATTCTGAATCCGTATTTCGCGGTCGCCCATGAATAACGTCAAACCCTCGTCAAAGACCATTGTAGGCGGCGTATACCGGAGATTTTTTTCCTCTGCAAATCCGTACTCGGCGTCCATAATGGTCTGCGCCCACCGGATCTTTTCATAACCCGTCAGCGAATCGCCGTTCTTTTTCTTTCCGTCTTTAAGTTCCTCTTTGAATGTCCGGATGAGTTCCTCCGATCCTTCCATCTCGCTTTTGTAAAAGCGCTGAAAGCGTGTTTCGATGATGCGCCGCGTCTCGGACGAAGAAATGATCTCGCAATCCGGAAAGGCCTCTTTATACACCTGATTCCCGAGCCAGTGATCCCAGTGCCAGTGGGAATTAATAACGTACCGCACCGGTTTAGAGGTCAGTTTCCTGATCTCCGCTAATACGGCGCGCGCTTCACCGGGCGTGCTGTTGGCGTCGAATACCACAACGCCTTTTTCACACACGATAGCCACCGAGTTCCCGTTAACAATATCCTTGGTCGGATCGGATGAAATGAACGCATAGATCCCGTCGACAACTTTGGCCATCTCAAAAGGTTTGTTCTGCCCGTATGCCGGAAAGGCAATTAATATCCACGCGAATAGGATACCTGCAACTTTTTTCATTTGTCTGCTGTTTTTTTGAATGGGAAACCATCTTGATACTTACCGACATTAAGGAAAGCCGATAAGATATGATATAACCTAAACGGGTGATTGTATGCGGAGAGAAATTGCAGCGGCGGGTTTTGACTATTGCGTCTTAGAACTCATGCTTCTAGTGGACCATCTTACATTTTTTTGAAAATGCATACTCTTGGCCTCAAAGCATTAATTGTTGTATGCATTATTTTAAACTGATATCGCCCGCTCCGAGAATATGCCATGTTTTTTCGTCTTGTATAAAAGCCACGATCGAACTGTTTTCAACGTGAAGATCAGACGGCAAATCAATTTCAACGTTGCCTTCCTTAAGGGGCTTTTCGAAAGTTTTAAAATAGCGAACGACGTTATCGTGTTTTAATGTCCGCCCTTTATTCTCACCCTGCCAAATTTCCCGTACCAGACCGCTCTCCACCACGGCACAATTCAAGACGGCGTTTCCCGGGACGTCGGAAAGAGTATAATGAAGATTAATTTTCTTTTTGACCGGATCCGCGACGGGCCCTAAAGTAACTATGACGGACGCGGGCTTTTGCAAAACAGATTCAATGGCTGTGCCTGCTTTAGGATTCGAACCGACCATTTCTTCACAACCGTTTATAATAAGCTGAGGCGTGTAAATACTTTCCAATTTAAAAAAAGAGCCGTATCTTCGCTGTCGTTCGGAGAATTCCGACTTCCCAAAAGCATCCGTCCAGCCGTAGCCGTCCCAGTAATCAACATGAAACGCTAAAACATATACAGGCATGTTCTTGGAATGATAAGAGGCATAAAGGCCTGATACCAATTTATCAGCTCGAGGACATGAGGAACAGCCTTCCGAAGTGAAAAGTTCCACCACCGCAAATGCAGTAATTTCATCCGGTCTTTCGGAGGCCGTCGAGTCTGTCTTATCACTGATCAGGCTCAGATGGATTGATGAGAAAGCTAGTATTGCGACGGCCACCAGGCGAAAGCGAAATTGCATTCGTTCTCCTTTCAAATGTTGAATTACTATTTTTAAAAGATTCATATCCGCTGAAGGGTTAATATCATGTTACATTGAAAATCCGGCTTATAAATGAAGGCCCGTCACGGTTTGATTGTTTTCCAGGGCTTAAGTCTCGGAATCCACCTGGGTACGTTTTGCCGGTATTCTACGTAGGCGTCACCAAACCGTTTCACTAATCCGGGTTCTTCGAAAATGATAAAGTAAACCGTATTGATGAAAACAAAAGTTATCAGCCAAATGAGTATCTTCATTGAATGAAAGATCAAAGCCTCACCGAGCAATGCAGTCATAACACCCAGGATCATAGGGTTTCGTACATAGGCATATATTCCGCTGGCAACGAGTTTTCTGGTGGGGCTCCAGGGCGCGAGCGTTCCCTTTCCAATGCGAATAAACATCCTTACAGTTAAAAAAAGCACCGTGAACCCTGCAAATAAAAATCCACACCCCAAAATCATACCGATACCGGTCTGTACGATCATATGATCCTCTATAAGAGAAGGTACGATGATCAGTGCGGTCACGGGCAGAATCAGTGAAAGTAATTGTTTAAGAACGTTTCTCACAACTATTTTGATTTGTTTGAATAATATTTGTTTGTAATCCAGACAATCGGCAGCCCCACCGCAAACATCAAAATAACAACTCCGATAAGTACCTGGATAAAATCAAATGGTATCTTGGGCGTGTTGCTCAGAGGTACCACAATTCTATTCATTACCAGCCATATAAGTACACCCAATGCAAATCCCGATACGATCTTGTTCCTTGGTAACCAAGACACTCTGGGATATATAGTGAAAAAAAATATGGTCCAGCTGAACGCGATAAAAAAATGAAAGAACAAACCCCACATGGCCATGCCGGCGCCGCCGCTGAACGCCGCTTTATCAAAAACGCCGCTGGCAATAAAATAAAGCACATTCGCCGGATTTTTCCCGCTTCGAATGTAATAATGCGTCATAGCGCAGACAATGTCCAGCGTGCCGGCCAATAGACCCGCTTTCAAAACAGCGGAAACTACCGGCCGTGAACTTTGTTTGCCATCGCTATGGGTCATGTTTGACAACCGTTTTAAATCCGGTCAGACCAAACGTTCTTTGATGGCTTTGGCGACCGCTTCGGATTTGCTTCCTACGTGCAGCTTACGATAGATATTCTTCAAATGACGCCTGACCGTTTCTTCGCTTATAAAGAGCGTATCGGCGATCATTTTGTAACTTTTTCCCTGACACAATTCATTCAAAACTTCTTTCTCTCTTTCACTTATCAGAGTCGTCGTCTTTCGTTGAAAAGACTGCACGACCATGCGGGCGATCTGCGTACTCATCGGCGCGCCTCCGTCCAGAACTTCCTTCATGGCGCCGATGATCCTTTCCATCGAGGCTTCCTTGATGATATATCCGCTCGCGCCGGCGCATAAGGCGTTGAATACGTAATCATCGTTCTCGTGCGCCGTCAATACAATGATATTCAATTCGGGAAGCTTCGCTCTGATCTGTCCGATAGCTTCGATGCCGGAACGGTCGGGCAATCCGATATCCATGAGAACGATGTCCGGCGGATCGTTGACAATGCCTTCGACGCCCGTCTGACAGTCATGATACTGATGAATGCAGGTGAATGCATTCGTATTGTTGATCAGTTTAGCCAGACTGGAACTGATGTCCCGGTCGTCTTCAACGATCGATACCGTCATGGGCTTACTCATTTTGCGCTCCGTTGATGTTTTGTGAAAGATCCAATGTGAACGTCACCGTGGTCCCTTCATTCTTTTTCGAGCAAATATCCAACCGGCCTTTGATCTCATTGGCGCGGCGGCGCATGCTCCGCAGGCCGACACCCTGCGTATCGCCGTTCTGATCCAGGCCTTTGCCGTTATCACATAAGCGGATAGATATCGTTTGCCCTTCCGCTTTATACGAGAGAACGGCCTTTTTGCTTCCGGAATGTTTCAAAATATTATGCATCGCTTCTTTGAATATAAGGATCACATGACGGCGCACCTGCATGGATAAATGAATGGATTCGAAACTGCGCGGTATCTCATCCACAAAAAAAGCCGTTCCGGACCGGTCGAAAAGTTCGTCGCCAAAATCCTTGATGCGAATGGCCACTTCGGAGAAAGTGTCTTTTGCAGGATTCAGCGCCCATAAGAAATCACGCATGCCGGTGGACAGCATTTTCGAGGTTTCGATGATCTTCTGCAGCGTCAGGCCGTTTTCGGAATTCGTTTCCGGCAGTTCTTTCTTCAATATCTCCGCGAGCATCGCTATCTTGGTCAAGGTATGGCCGAATTCATCATGAAAATCGTCGGACGCTTTTTTACGCACCCGTTCGTTCTCCATCCGCCGAACCTTTTCTATTTCAAGAGTGGCCTGAATATGTTTTCGGACACGGTACTTATAAGCTGCGACCGCGGAAAGCCCTACCACCAAAAAAGATAACGTATAGAACCACCACGTTCTCCAAAACGGAGGATAGATGACCACGTTCAATATAACGTCATGACTCCAGACAAGATCGTTGTTGGAACCTTTGACCCGGAAAACATATTGACCGGGATTCAAATTTGAATAGGCGGCGTAACGGCGATCGTAGCTGTAATTCCATTCATTATCCACACCGTCAAGCTTGTACGCGTAGCGGTTTTTGGCCGGCGCGACGTAATCCAATGCGACGAATTCGAAGCTCAACATGTTTTCATCGTGTGAAAGCTCGAGTCGGTCTGAACTTGACGGATTAAAGGATATTTCCTTTTCGAATTTTTTTACTGCGGTGATCAGAACATTGGGCTCATGTGCATTATATTTTATGCCGGAAGGCTGAAAACGGTTAAAACCGCGTAGTCCGCCGAAATACATCTCCCCCGTCCGGGATTTGATGAAGGCGCCGGAATTGAATTCATTGCCCTGCAGGCCGTCACGTTCATCATAATTTCTGATAGATAACCGGGATCCGGCTGTGATCTCGGATCTAATTATTTTTCCCAGATCGTCTTTCGTTATCTTTGAAAGCCCTTTGTTTGTGCTGACCCACAAATGACCTTCTTCATCCATGAGAATCCCGTAGATCACATCGTCCGGCAATCCGTTTTCTTCGCCGATATGCTTGAAGCGGTCCGTTGTTTTATCCAATACGTTGAGCCCGCTCCCGGTACCGACCCATAAATTACCTTCCGCATCCTCGCCCATCGAAAGAATCGAAGGAGAACTTAAGGAGGAAGGGTCGGACGAGCGGTGTTTGAACATCTGAAAAGTATCCTGCGCGGCATCATATCGATTGAGTCCATTCATCGTGCCGATCCAAAGGGTCCCACTCTTATCAACATAAAGTGACAAAATAGTATTGTGAGATAGGACATCCAGATGACCGGGCGGCCAGTTCTCATAGCGACGAAACTTCCGGGTGACTTTGTCAAATCTGTTCAAACCCATCGATGTGCCAACCCAGAGATTGCCTTTTGCGTCCTTTCGAATGCATAGCACCGTATTAAAACTCAAGGATGCCGTATCCTTTGGATCCGACTTATAGAGCAAATGCCGGCCGGTTATGCGGTCAATTTCCAAAAACCCGTTAGGCGTTCCCAGCCACAAGCTGTTTTCATCAAGGCATATGGAGTTGATATAGGTCTCATTGATGTTCACCGACCGGATAATCGGCTCGTATTGCGGTTTAAATGTATCGTTAACGGGATCGAATAAGAATAAGGCTTCATCGCTTCCGATCCAGATCTTCCCGTCGGGGCTTTCAGCAAAAGCCCAGATATTATTACTGGTGAAATCAGGGAATTTCACCGGATCATACCGGTACGACAAGAAATTACGCTGGGTCATTTTAAGAATGCCGTTGCGCGGCGTTCCGACCCATATGATGCCGGATCGATCCTTGAAAAGGGAGATCACATTCTGATTACTTAATTGGCCTGATCCGTATAGAAACTTTTCTTCGTAACGTCCGGTTTTGGTATTGAATTTGAATAATCCCTCCGCAGTTCCCGTCCACAAAAACCCATCCTGCGTATTTAACACTGTAAACACAGTCTGCTTTTCTGCGCTGGAGACATACTTATAATGATGGAACTCTTTCTTATCGAATTCAATTTTATCAAGCCCGTCATCGGTTCCGACCCATATGTTATTCTGCGCATC
>CAZHUW010000118.1:0-10038 GCA_964535295.1 uncultured Bacteroidota bacterium | reverse complement strand
CATCAGTATGCAGGTCAATAATTTTTCATTTACCGCGGACGAACTTGATAAGATCGTTAAAATTATTCTAAAGGCCAGAACTGAAGAACAACGCTTAAAAATACCCGGTTTGGATCCCAAGCGCGTCGACATTATTACTGCCGGCGCACTGGTTTTGCAGCAATCATTTAAAATGCTGAAGATAAAACGGCTTATCGTTTCAGAATTTGCCCTGCGTGAAGGTATTATTTACGATTATCTCAAAAACCGTGTTTACGAGGCGGATCATCACCATCATTTGGCCAACATACGATACAAAAGCGTAACTCAACTGGCCAAAACATTCAACTACGATCCGAATCATGCCCATCAAACCGTTAAATTATCTCTAAGCATCTTTGATCAAACAAAAACCATGCATAGACTTGGCGAACGGGATAGAGAATTCCTGGAATACAGCGCAATGTTGCACGAGATCGGTTTTTTTATCTCTCATGCCCAGCATCACCGGCATACGTATTATCTGATCCGAAATTCAGAACTTGCCGGATTTACGGATACGGAAAAAGAGATCATTGCCAATATTGCGCGCTATCACCGGAAAAGTCATCCGAAGCCTAAACATGACGGGTACAGTCGTTTGACAGAAAATGAGAGACTGATTGTTAAGAAATTAGCTGGCATCTTAAGGCTGGCGGACGGATTAGACCGTAGTCACGTCAGTAAAGTGTCAGCTGTAAAATGTAAGGTGCAGCCGAGGAGTTTTATTTTAAAGATCAAATCGTCTTCAAAGATAGATCTTGAAGAATGGGCTGTGAATATGAAGAAAAGTCTGTTTGAAGAAGTGTTTCGTAAACAAGTAATTTTAAAACGTTCTTAATCCACATCGTCTGTTTCTTCCTCGATGGCGTCACCAACGCTTTTGTCCTTCGCGTATTTCTTTGCCGCATTAAAACGAGCATAAAATTCCTGCAAAAACTGATTGACCACTTCGCGATCAAAGATGACGAGAAAATTATCGTCATTGACCTCATTGGCATTCTTGCTGAAGTTAAATGATCCTGTGACGACAATTGGAGTGTCATTTAAGTCAGGATTTTCAGCATCGATGAGTATATACTTATGATGGAGCTGTCTGTCCTCGTGCGCGAGATAGGCTTCAGCCTTCTTTGTCCATGGTTTACGCGATGACGGGTCGAGAGTCATGGCGGTATATAGACCGTACGTCGTTTTGCCGGTCTTATCGAAAACGGCTTTGACGTCCACATTTTTTGACTCATGTTTCTCTCTAACAGCATCGTCAATTTCCACATCGGTGCTGAATGAGAACGCACAGATCTTGATGTCATGATCCGCTTCTTTGGTTATCAGGTCGGCAACTATTTCCAGCAGATTTGGTCTGTTCTTTTCTTTGTTCATCGGAGAAAAATAGGCCTTAATAAGACTTTTATTGCTCATCCTGATTTGCGCATTTGACGGTCTTTTCTTGTATTGATGAAAGGCTGCTTTTGATGAATCTGGCAATTCATTTGAACCGCCCCACATTTGTTCAAATTCGGTTGTATAAGCCTCTGCCAGTGACCGGTCTTGAAGTTGAATGATGTTCTGCATACTAACCATTCCGGTTATCGTATAATTGTATGATCCGGTAATAACGATGTCATCGGTCGAATCGGCGCTCATGAAGTCAGCAACGAGGAACTTATTGTGCATAAATGCGCGGTAGCCTTTCAAGAAATTTTGTTTTGATCGGATCAGAGGCCAGCCGGCGTCGCTCATAATAGGGACTTTATATTTGGTCTGCAGTAGACTCCGTGCCGTTTTCCACAGGTCTTCATTATTCTTTGGTGCATTTTCATCGTCAATTATGATACGAACACGAACGCCACGTTCCTTAGCTTTACACAATGCAATCACGATATTCAGGCTATTCAATTCAAATGCGGCCACATCGACGCTTTTATGCGAATTATTAATAACGTCAATCACACGTTGCTCGAGATTCTCATTTCCGTTGCATTTATTTGAAGGAAGAGCATATGATGTATCGGTCGTTCCGTTGAAAAAAACAAAACCTTTTCCTTTAAAAGAGGAAGTTGGGTGAGGATTGAAGCGTATCTGTGCGGAGAGACTGAAAAAAGTCTGTACAGATATGAAGAAAAACAGCTTTAAGGGGAAAGTGTTATATCGAAACAAGTTTGACGTTTTATTGATTAAGATCAATTTTAGTTAAATTTAACAAAGTTTTTCCGATTTGCAAAGTATATTTCGCATAGCTCGAGGCTCAACGAAGCAGTCATTTTGTCATAAATGAGCCTAACCTGACAATAATTCATGAAGGAATGACCACTTTTGAATATCTAATTGCCATAAATACATAAAAATAGGTGCATTAATCCGGTATGGCGTTTGCCATGTATCAGGGTGTGATAATATTATTCAAAACATAGGATAGAAAATTTTAAAAAATAGATCAGATAAAGAGAAATTTAATAAGGAGAAAATCATGGCAAAAGGAAAAGTAATAGGTATTGACCTTGGAACGACAAACTCTTGTGTGGCGATTATGGAGGGCGGTCAGCCGGTTGTCATTGCTAACGCAGAAGGAGGACGCACAACCCCTTCCGTTGTCGCTTTCACGAAAGCGGGTGAAAGGATTATCGGAGGGCCAGCTAAACGTCAGGCAATCACTAATCCGAAGAACACCATCTTCTCAATCAAAAGATTCATGGGCCGCCGCCACGATGAAGTGGTCGAAGAGCGTCAAAAAGTACCGTACGAAGTGATAAGCGGCGACGGAAATTCGGCCCGCGTCAAGATAAACGATCAGGTGTTTTCACCTCCGGAGATCTCTGCGATGGTTCTGCAGAAAATGAAACAGACGGCGGAGGATTATTTAGGGCAACCTGTTACCGATGCCGTCGTGACTGTCCCGGCTTATTTTAATGATGCGCAACGACAGGCTACGAAAGACGCTGGCAAGATAGCGGGTCTCAATGTCTTGCGTATTTTGAATGAACCGACCGCTGCGGCGTTAGCGTACGGCCTTGATAAAAAATCAAATGAAAAGATCGCCGTATATGATCTTGGTGGCGGTACCTTTGATATATCCATTCTTGAAATCGGTGACGGCGTATTTGAAGTTCTTTCCACAAACGGAGATACACATTTGGGGGGAGATGATTTCGATGAACGCGTGGTCAATTGGCTTGCAGATGAATTCAAGAAAAACGAGGGAATCGATCTGCGTAAAGATCCTATGGCCTTACAACGCTTAAAAGACGCCGCCGAGAAAGCAAAGATAGAACTGTCTAGTTCTATGCAAACGCAGATCAACCTGCCTTATGTGACCGCAGTGGACAGCGTACCAAAACATTTGGACATCGTTCTGACCAGGGCAAAATTCGAGCAGATATGTGAAGATCTTATTCAAAGAACAGTCAGGCCTGTTGAACAGGCAATGAAAGATGCCGGTTTACAATACTCACAAATCGATGAAGTTATCTTAGTTGGTGGCTCTACCCGAATTCCAAAGATACAGGATTTGGTTCAGGATTTATTCAAAAGAGAACCTCACAAAGGAGTTAATCCTGATGAAGTTGTTGCGGTCGGCGCGGCTATCCAAGGCGGCGTGTTGGCAGGCGAAGTCAAAGATGTCCTGTTGCTTGATGTGACGCCTTTGTCTCTCGGTATTGAAACCCTTGGGGGTGTTTTTACAACGATGATCCCGCGCAACACTACGATTCCGACGAAGAAAAGCGAAATATTTTCCACAGCCGCTGACAGCCAGACCGCGGTTACGATCCGAGTGGGACAAGGCGAACGCCAGATGTTCGGCGATAACCGCGAGATCGGTCGATTCGAGCTGGTAGGAATTCCTCCGGCACCGCGCGGCGTTCCGCAGGTCGAAGTGACCTTCGATATTGACGCCAACGGTATCTTGCACGTGACGGCTAAAGACAAAGCAACGAATAAGGAACAGAGCATCCGTATTGAATCCTCATCCGGTTTAAATTCCGAGGAGATCGAACGTATGGTTAATACGGCGAAAGAGCATGCGGAAGAAGACAAACGGCGACGTGAACGCATTGATGCAAAGAATCACGCAGAAAGTCTCGCTTACCAGACGGAAAAGAATATCAAGGAATTCGGCGACAAAATTGACGCCGACTCAAAAAGCCGACTGGAAGGCGAATTACAGAAATTGCGCGATGCCATTACCGCAGATAATCTTGACAATATCAAATCGGCAACCGAGTCTCTGAACCGTGTCTGGAATGAAGTTTCCACTAAAATGTACCAGGCGGGCGCGGGGGCACAGGCGGCTCAGCCCGGCCATGATGCCCAGACAGGAGGCGATCCTGGAAAAAAAGTGGAAGAAGCCGATTATGAAGTTGTAGATGATAAAGATAAAAAATAAACTCGAAAGAATCTCCTATGCCGACGTATGATTTTAAATGTCCGGAAGGGCATGTGTTTGAGGAATTCCAGCAGATCAATGAGGAGCCGTCAGCACCTTGTCCAACATGCGGAAAACCGTCAGTGCGTATGATAGGTTCCGGTTCCGGACTTATGTTCAAAGGTTCGGGATTCTATATTACGGACTACAAAAAAACCGGAGTTTCGACAGGATCAAACGGCGAGAAGAAGGAAAAAAAGACTGATCCTGGAAAAAAGGATTAACGAAATCCAATAACATCATTTAAAAGAGAGGTTTCCTTTATGGCGTTTACAAACACGCTGAAAACGATGTTTTTCTTGACGCTCCTTACGCTATTATTCGTTTTTATAGGTAATATGGTAGGTGGGCAGTCCGGCGCAGTCATTGCATTGTTTATTGCCGGCGCTATGAATTTTGCCAGCTATTGGTTCAGCGACAAGATCGTACTAAAGATGTATGGCGCTAAGGAAATTCAGTATAACGATCACCCGAAGTTTTACAATATGGTACAGCGACTAGCTACTAACGCAAGTTTACCGATGCCACGCCTATATATAATACCGACTGACACTCCTAATGCATTTGCAACAGGCCGTAATCCAGAACATGCGGCCGTTGCCGCAACGGAAGGGATCTTGTCGCGTTTGACAGAAGATGAATTAGAAGGCGTTATGGCGCACGAATTAGCACATGTGAAGAATCGGGATATTCTGATCAGTTCTATTGTAGCGACCTTTGCCGGCGCCATCTCGTACATTGCCAGTATGGCCCAATGGGCCGCCATATTTGGGGGCTTTGGAAGAAATTCCGATGACAATGACAACGGAGGAAGCAATATATTTTCTTTCCTTATCCTCGCCGTTCTTGCCCCGATCGTTGCAACCATGATACAGTTGGCTATATCACGTTCGAGGGAATTTCTCGCTGACCGAACGGGAGCAGAGATCTCACGCAGACCGTTGCAGTTAGCGAATGCATTAGTGAAGTTGGAGAAAACAAATTTGATGCTGCCAATGCATTCGAACAATGCAACCGCCCATTTGTTTATAGTAAGCCCGTTGACAGGAAAAGGCTTTGCAAGCCTATTCAGGACCCATCCGTCAACAGAGGAGCGTGTTGAAAAACTGAAAGTTTACGCGCAGGAAACCGGTTTATCCTATTAAAAGGACTTTGTGAAGAACTACTATCAAATATTGGGTGTTTCGGATTCCGCATCTGAAGAGGAAATTAAAACGGCATATAAAACACTTGCAAAAAAATACCATCCGGACAGAAATCACGGAAACAAACAATCCGAAGATAGATTTAAAGAAATGTCCGAGGCATATAATGTTCTCAGCGATCCTAAAAGACGCAAAGAATATGATTCTATGCGCCGGTTTGGAGGACGAAACAGAGTAAATAACAATGAGTATTCCGATAACTTCTCTGAATCCGAATTAAATGATTTTATAAAGAATTTCCGAGGGACGACGAAATCATACGGATTTGAGAATCGCCCCTCCTTCTCGGATATATTGGACGATATGTTCTTTGGAAATACGGCTCAAGCGCAGGAAGCGCATGTAGAATTGTCCGTCCCTTTTGAGAAATCGATATACGGCGGAGATGTTGATTTCGTCTTTAACTCAGGCTCGTCCCGGACTATCAGAGTGAAACTGCCAGAAGGGATAAATGACGGGGAACAACTACGTATTCATCAGAATAATAGCCCTGATATATTGTTAACTGTCCGTGTTCAGCCGGATTCTGTATTTACCCGGAAAGGAAATGATGTTTATTGCGAAATACCGGTCAATTTAGCACAATTGGTTCTTGGGACCACGGTGAAGGTAAAAACGGTGTATGGAAGCCAGGTTGAAGTGAAGATTCCATCAGGTACACAGGGAGGAACTATGCTTAAGCTAGCTCATTTGGGAATCCGACATAAAGGAGAGAAAGGCGATATGTATGTTACTTTGATCCTTTCCCTTCCAAAAAATTTAACAAAAAAACAAAAGGAAGTCTTTGAATGTTTTGCAAAAGAATACGGTATGAAGTGGTGATCTAAACGTGATAAGTCATTTTATTTCTATATTTGTAATTAAATTGTAAAACTGAATTTGTGAATTTTAATAGAACTTTTGGTTTGGTTCGCCGTAGAGAAATCAGTTACCAAATCATAAACAAAATGGGAGGCGTCTAATGCAAACAACAAAGTCAACTCGCATCATGGTGGGGGTTGTATTGATCATCATCGGTGTATTGGCCGGCGTATTATTGACGGCAAATCTGGATTTAACCTTCAAGGGCAGGGCCGGTTCTGAGAGTGAGGAACGGCTCGAACTCGAGAAGAAAATGTCAGCAATGAAAGATTGGAGTGAAGGATTTGCCGCGGTTGCGGAATATGTAACTCCAAGTGTTGTAACAGTTGAAACCGAAACGACCGTCAGATATGAAGATCCATTTACAGACTATTTCGGCGGCGATGATTTCTTCCGCCGATTTTTTGGTGCGCCCAGAAGCCAACCGAGACAGGAACAAAAAATGTCGGGATTAGGTTCGGGCGTGATCATAAGCGCAGACGGGTATATTATTACCAATAATCATGTAATTGATAAAACCGACAAAATAAAGATCACATTATCCAACGGTAAATCCTACGAAGGAAAATTGATCGGCACCGATCCAAGGACAGATATTGCCGTAGTGAAGATTGATGAAAAAGGTTTACCGGCAATCAAAGTTGCTAACTCTGATAACATAAAAGTCGGACAATGGGCGATTGCCGTTGGAAATCCATTCAGCAAATCATTAAGCCACACTGTTACAGCAGGGATTATCAGCGGTATGTCTAGATCATCGGTTGGTCTGGATTCGGATGTTGATTTCCTGCAAACGGATGCTGCGATTAATCCGGGGAACAGCGGCGGCGCACTGGTTAATATGAGTGGAGAACTTGTAGGCATTAATGCCGCCATATTATCACGCAGCGGGGGATATGAAGGAATCGGATTTGCCATTCCTTCGAATACGGCCAAATCGATCATGGACCAGCTGATTAAAACCGGCAAAGTCGTCCGCGGCTATGTCGGAGTTAGTATGCAGGATGTGGATGAACAAATGGCGAAAGCATTAGGATTGAAATCCGCAAAAGGCGCGGTCATCGCTCAAGTAGTTGAAGGAAGCCCGGCAGATCAGGCCAATCTGCAACAAGGCGATGTGATCGTAAAAGTGAACGGGAAGGACGTCGAGAATAGTGCAGAAGTCAGGAAACAAATCGTTCCCAAAGCGCCCGGAACGGTCGTTGAACTTACACTGATTCGCGAAGGCAAAGAAATGAATGTGACGGTAACGTTAGCCGAGGCGCCCGGCGAAGCGGTTGTGGCAAAGGAAGAAGCCCCGTCAAAGAAAAGTTACGAACGTCTGGGCGTCAATGTGACTACCATGAATAAGGATCTCGCTGCAAAATTAAGTATTCCAAATATCGCCGGTGTTCTTATCACCGAGATTGACCAGGATGGTCCTGCATTTGGCGCAGGATTGCGGCAGAATGATGTTATTCAAAGGGTGGGAAGAAAAGATGTCAAGAACGTCAAAGAATTTGTGGATGAAGTAAGTAAAGTCAAAAAAGGTGAAACTATTTTAATGCTTGTAAATCGAAAGGGCAGTTCGCTCTTTGTAGCGTTCAATATGCCGAATTGACAATGATGATTCGATTTCTTGTGCGGTTTTATATCAAAGCATCAGGGAATCTTCTTCATCCCTGATGCTTTTTTATTATTCATTGAGCAGGCGGGTCAAATATCAAGGAAGGAAAGATGACAAAAACATTTGAAGAACAGATTGTGACGAAGGATAAGAAAAAGAAAGGACAACTGCCGGATTCGCTTCCGATCATTCCTTTACGAAATACCGTTCTTTTTCCGCAGCAAATAATGCCATTATCGATCGGCAGGGATAAGACATTAAAACTAGTATCGGAATACTCCGACGCAAATCGTTTGATCGGAGTTGTTGCACAAAAAGAGAGTTCGATCGAGAACCCCAGCCAATCGGATATGTATGAATACGGTGTTGCGGCTACGATCATGCGTGTATTTGATATGCCGGATGGCAGCAAAAGTGTTATCGTGCAAGGCGTCCAGCGCATCCGTCTTAAGGAATTTGTACAAGAGGATCCGTATTGGGTTGCCAAAATTGAAGAACTGGTTGATGTACCTCCTTCGCCGGAAGACCTGGAAATTGATGCACTGGTAATGAACATAAAGAGTATTTTTCAGAAGATGGCCGGACTGGCTCCTTATCTCACCGCGGAACAAACGTCGATGATCCTGAACGTGCAGCAGCCAGGACGAGTCGCAGACGTGGCGATATCAGCACTTAATATTTCGACTGAAGAAAAGCAAGAAATCCTTCAGGTTCTTAACATAAAAGAACGTCTGGACAGAGCGCACTTGATGCTAAATAAAGTGCTCCAGACTTTGGAGCTCGGGAATAAAATTCAAAGCGACGTACAGGATGAAATCAGTAAGACGCAGCGTGAATACTATTTACGTGAACAACTCAAGGCTATTCAACGTGAATTGGGCGAAGCCGAATCTGCCAATCCTGAAATAACTGAGATCCGCGAGAAGATCGAAAAGGCGAACATGCCTAAAGAGGTTCACGAAGTCGCTAAGAAAGAACTGGAACGCCTCGGACGCATGTCACCCATGGCAGCGGAGTATACGGTGTCACGAACTTATATTGATTGGCTGGTTGAAATGCCGTGGAGCATTTTTACCGAGGACAATATGAAAATAGATGCAGCACGTAAGAGCCTGGAATCCGATCACTACGGGTTGGAAAAAGTAAAAAAGAGAATTCTGGAATATCTATCCGTGCGCAAATTGAAAAACGACATGCGCGGTCCGATTCTTTGTTTTGTAGGACCTCCGGGTGTCGGAAAGACATCCCTGGGACGTTCGATAGCGAAAGCCTTGGGAAGAAAATTTGTCCGCATGTCATTGGGAGGAATACGGGATGAGGCTGAAATTAGAGGTCATCGGCGGACCTATATCGGCGCTTTGCCTGGACGTGTCATCCAAGGAATCAAGAAGAGCGGTTCTGCCAACCCGGTATTCATGCTGGATGAAATTGATAAAGTCGGTATGGATTTTCGAGGAGATCCGTCAAGCGCGCTATTGGAAGTGTTGGATCCCGAACAAAATTTTAGTTTTGCCGATCATTATCTGGACGTTCCATTTGATCTTTCAAAAGTACTCTTTATTGCAACAGCAAATTTATCTGATCCGATCATTCCGGCTCTTCGCGATCGCATGGAGATCATAGAGATTCCCGGATATACGGAGGAAGAAAAGTTGAATATCGCACAGAAATTCATCATACCCAAACAGATCCGGGAACACGGTTTGAATGAAAGACAAATAAAGTTTGACCGGGAGGCGATCAAACTAATTATACGTGAACACACACGTGAAGCGGGCTTGAGAAATCTCGAGCGCGAGGTAGCAACGATTTGCCGCGGTGTCGCACATCAAATTGCCGAAGGAAAAATTACCAAAACAACCATCGACAAAAAAAGTATTTACACCTATCTTGGAAAGATAAAATTCTTTTCCGATGCGATCGAGAGG
>CAZHUW010000117.1:0-10128 GCA_964535295.1 uncultured Bacteroidota bacterium | reverse complement strand
GTTTTACTCCCATTCCATCATTCGGATATCGGTTTCGAACTGCTGTACCCGCGACCACAACAATTTTTGCCCATCCGGCGATACGGATAACCCATTCGTATAACCCAGACAGGGATAACTCACAACCAACTGTACCGCTTTTGTCTTTAAATCCAAATAATAAACCTGATCCGGGGGAGATTTTGCAAAATAAATTCCTTTTTCTGTTAATCGCCAATTCCTCACGGCATTCGATTGCAGGCCGGTAAAAAAAAGTTCTTCAACTCCGTTCTTGATTCTCCATATTCCGGGTAATCCTTCTTTGGTAAAATAAAAAGCGGAATCAGCGCGAGATTCATATCCTATCAGACCGCCATTAAAAGTAACCTGGTCTGCATTACCGCCCTCCGCTGGAGCTTTCCAAATTTGAGACGTTCCGCTTCGTTTTGAGTTGAAGTAAATGAATTTTCCGTCATTGGAAAATACTGGCGAACCGGCATCTTCGATCAGAACACGCGGTTGATCCTGATCGATAGGAGTCTGGTAAATCCTGAATTGTTCGTCTTCAAACGTATCGAATACGATATTTTTTCCATCCGGGCTCCACCGCGGCTGATAACTCGCGAGCGACAACGACTTGGAAGTTACCCGACGCGGCGTAGCATCATTTGCTCCGCCTTTCCATAGATTAAAATCTCCTTCGCGATTAGAAATGAACAATAGCGATCGGCCGTCGGGTGAAAACTCAGGAAAATCTTCGCTATAGTTGGATTCAAAAATCTCCATTCCTGTTTTTGTTTTGAGATCGACCATTATCATGACGTCATTATTAACGAGATGATAAGCAAAAACAATTTTCCGTTTTCGGACAGAGAGGGAAGAACAAGGTATCCTGGACAACATCGTTTTTTCCATAGTAAGAGGATTTAAACGTACGATTTCATTGATCGAATTTGCTCCTGTTCGGGTATAGTATAGGAGATCTCCGTCTGACGCAACGTCGACAACCCTTGTTCTATCCGACGTCAATCGTTTCAGTGCTCCGGTACTTATTTCGATCGTCCAGATATCGTTATCAAAATCGGTATCAAAACGCGCAAAAGCAACGGAACGTCCGCCATTGAAAAAAACCGGATAACGGTCTTCCATATGCTTTTGCAGCGGCGATGTCATTCGGGTAACGGACTTTCCTTCGGCGTCAGCCAAATAAATACTAAACGGGCTGGTGGAATCGGATCGTGCGCTGTACGTGATCCATCGGCCGTCCGGTGACCAATCCAAACCGCGCACTTGGGACGGAATAGTGAGGATTTCTATAAGCGATGTGTCGGGTAAATCAATCCGGTATAATGTGCTCGTGGCTTCGCTTGCCGAATTCCATCCCAAAGTATTCCAAAAAATGATCGATTGCCCGTCGAGTGAAAATCTGGGAAATTTCTTGAAACCGGGTATCTGAGCATAAATTTCAACCCGATCCGAACCCGGTTCCATCACACGTACTTCTGTTTTTTCGTCACAGGAATTGCCATAGATAAAAACAACCTTCTTTCCGTCATAGGATAAGAACGGAAAACGCTCCATCCCGGTTGCCGAACTTAGAATCAGCGGTTCGGTAAATTTTTCCACAAAAAAATATTCACGCCCTGCAACGATAACGGCCAATAGCATTACGGCAAACAGAATGGCCGCAACTTTCATCCGCAACGACTTTGATTTGTCCTCCGAAACGCCGTTACTTTCATATTTTTTTTGAACGGGGACAATGATTCGATAACCCTTTTTGGAGACCGTTTCTATAACCCGGGGCTGCATCGTTTCGTCGTTGAAAATCTTGCGCAACTTCGAAATGATCTGATTTAAAGTGTTTTCGGTAACAAAAGAATCCTTCCAAATAACGCGAAAGAATTCTTCCCGCGTCACCGTTTCGCCCGGGCGATCCAACATATACACAAGCACATCCATGGCCTTCGGTTCCACACGAATAGACGTATCGCCGATGACCATTGTGTTCAATTCGGGCCTAATAATCCATCCTTCAACAATATATACCGACTTTTTATCCGGTTGAATATTCATATTAAGATGCACTTCTGTAAAAGATTCGCATACATATTATTACCTGTAATTGACAATAACAATTAAAAATATCGTTGGGTTTAAGTTCCTTCCAAACAAGACTTTGACAGTCTATTCACAAAAAATTCATGAAGACTTCACGCCATATTCAAGCAATTAGTGGGGAAAACTTTTAACTTTAATACATCAGCAAGCTACATTTACCACACAAATATACTCCACTTCTCGTTAACAACCATAAACAAAACCGGAAAGGCTATCTATGCGATTTTCATTACTATTTTTAATGGGCATTTTGATAATCTTGTTTGGAAACACAGGGATTTATTCGCAAGTCTTTACGCGAATAACCGATCCGACAAATCCGATTGTAACTGATCCGGATCCGACTAATTATTATGGCTGCAGTTGGATCGACTATGATGGAGACGATGATCTAGACCTGTTTGTCAACAATCAATATCTCTATCGCAACGACGGAAAAGGGAAATTCACAAAAATCACAGGCTCCGGCATCGGAGCCGGGCTTCCCAATTCCCTTGGCAACGGAAACAGTTGGGCGGATTATGATAACGACGGGGACATGGATGTTTTTCTGGCCGGAAATGCAGCTTCTTTCTTGTTTCGTAACGACGGAGGTCAGTTTATTAAAATTACAGACAACGGATTTGCCGGCAGGGAGAATACCGGATTTGCCGCGGCCTGGGGAGACTATGATAACGACGGTTTTGTCGACCTGATCATCGCCTCACCGTTCGGCTTTGGCCCGACTCACCCCAACGTGCTTTATCACAATAAAGGCGACGGATCTTTTGAGAGCATCGATACCAGCATTGTTACAACGGGATTGGCGGCATATACGGTTCCCAGCTGGTTTGACTACGATCAGGATGGAGACATAGATTTGTTCATTGGAAGCGGGCCCATTACAGCGTCCGGCGGACCTGATTATTTTTACAAAAATATGCTGAAGGAAACGGGGACGGCATGGTTTTCACGAATCACATCGGGAAATTTTGCGACGGATCTGAGGGACGGGCAAAATGTCAATTGGGTCGACTATGATAACGACCAGGACCTTGATATGTATGTTACAAACTACGGCAGTAACGGCGGGACCGCTCTACGTCAGAATAATTTGTATCGCAATGAAGGAGGCGGTGTTTTTACCAAGATCACCAATTCACCGCTTACTACAGACGCCGAAATTTCCCTCGGAAATCTTTGGGCCGATTTTGACAATGACGGGGACCAAGATTGTTTTGTTACCAATGAAGGATTTGTGAACAATCTAAGTCGATATTACCGAAATGATGGCAACGGAAATTTTATCCGAATGGATAATGTGGTTTTAACAGTCAACGGTTCGGGCGCCAACGGAGCCACGGCAGGCGACTACGATGATGACGGGGATCTGGATCTTTTTATATTTGCATTTCCCGCAAGCTTCAGGCGATTTCACAGAAACGATCAACCGGCCGGCAATCATTGGATCCGAATGAAATTGGAAGGAACCTCTTCAAACCGGGCTTCGATCGGCGCACGGGTACGCGCGAAAGCCACCATCGGCGGAAACTCGGTCTGGCAGTATCGTGAACTCTCTGCGCAGAATACTTTCAACGGCCACAACGCGTTGGAAATTCATTTTGGATTGGGCGACGCTTCCACTTTGGATTCTGTGGAAGTTATCTGGCCCTCCGGAACGGTCAAGTATCTGACGCAGGTCAAAGCAAATCAGATTCTGAAACTGATTGAGAATACGAATGCAGGAACCATTCCAAAATTCAGAGCAGTAGAAAAAGATACGGCCTATCAGGGCTTCTCTTTTCATAAGAGTATTAACGCCTTTGCGCATCCTGATCCCATTTATAAACTGTTACAGTTTCCATCCGGGATGGAGATTGATTCATTGTCAGGACTTATGACATGGACTCCCGAAGAGGCACAAGTTGGTAATCATACGATCATCGCGGAAGCCGGCAATGCATTTGGAAAAGATACGGTTTTGTTTTTTATTGAGGTTCACAACGGTATGATCCCGCAGGCAGAACCGATTTCCGAAAGATCCCTTTTCTCCGGTTGGGCGTGGAAAGATACGATCGTTGTTAGCGCCAATCCGCAGGCAGGATTCACACTGCTCTCAGGGCCATCAGGTTTGACGGTTGGCGCTCAAACCGGTATCATCAACTGGACTCCGACCAATGCGCAGGTTGGAGATGTCGCGGTCAGCGTTCGCGTCTTTAATACGTTGGGTGCGGACACGGTGGAAATTCCAATTTCCGTTTATTCACCTCCGCAGATCTCCATTTTTCAAACTCCGGTTCTATCTCAATATGCAAGTATTGTGATCAATTCAAATGCACAATTGTCCTCAGCTCCGAGCGTAAGTGTGACCGCTTCCATTGCAACGCCGACAAATCCGTTATTAAACTTGATCCCCGGTACCGACAGGTCCTATCTGGGCGAGATCCGTTTTTCGGGCACAGGAACGCTATCCATCACGGCGACCGTAAGAAGTCAAAGCGGCGTTATAGCGTCACCGACAAGAACCTATCAGGTTGCCCTTTCCAAATACGGAACTTTGGCCTTTGTCTCTTCGCCAGATGGATTGGCAAAGATCCGATCGACGGCAACGGAACCGGAAGATATCTACTGGATCGCCGGATCGCTTCAAAAGGAAAATGAGATCGTGTACGAGTTCGGTCCTGCGCGTTCGTTCCAGCAAACATTGGTCCTTTCCTTTAAAGACAGCCGTTCTGTCGGAAGCGGGAAGATCTACAAACTGGAAGGAGAGAACTGGATCGAATTACCGGATGCCTCAATGAAAAATGGCTGGCTCGAAGCCCGTGTTAACCGTACCGGAACCTTCAAAGCTGTTTTTTCGAAGGCGGGGTCTACGGCGCTTCCTTCCAAAATTACGCTGCATCCCAATTATCCAAATCCTTTTAATCCGTCGACCACGATTCGTTATGAGATCCATACGAATACGGATGTTTCAATTAACGTGTACAATGTATTCGGGCAGAAAGTGAGAACGCTTGTTAATGGGCAACAGTCTGCCGGCTATCATCAGGTCATTTGGGATGCAACGAATGATAACGGCGTTCAGGTTGCAAGCGGAGTCTATTATTATCGGTTGGAAACTTCGGATTTCAGCGAGACCAAGAAAATGTTGTTGATCAAATAAGCGAGACGTAAAACGTAAGACGTGAGACGCGTCAAAAAACAGTCTCACGTCTGGCGTTTCACGTTTGACGTCTTGCGCTTAAATTTTAAATAGGAGAATATCAATGAGACAGTTTATAATCCTTTTCGCAACCATTTTTTTATTCGCCTGTGGTGAGAGTAAAAAGAAAAACTATCTGGATGACGGATGGGATGCATTTACGAATGGTGACTTTGAACAGGCTCTTTCGGATCTTCAAACGGCAAAATCAAAGGATCCGAACGATCCGGATATCCGCGCGGCGTTGGGCTGGACGTACATGCGGCTGGACAGTCTGGAGTCCGCCGATCGGGAGTTTGGGGAAGGCTCACTTCTGTCAGAGGCGCCCGCCGACCTGGCGGCAGGCTGGACGTTTGTATTGGCCGCCATTCATAACTATGCGGCTTCAAATGTTCAGGCTAATCAAATATTGACGAACGACCCGGACTGGATCTTTGAATTTGCCGATGGAATTGACCACAACGATATCCGGATCGTCAAAGCAGAGAACCATTTTCTATTAGGCGAATTTACGTCCAGTTTAAATGAAATTAAAACCGTTAACCCTGATTTTAACGCCGACGTTACTACCGTGTCAGGTCGGGCACAATTGGCCGGAGAAATTGAAAGGCTTCGGGGCCTTAACAAAACCATAGGAAAAAAATAATGAAAACGGTTTATCGTCTAGTCTTGTGTTTATTGATCCCCTTTCATTTCGGTTGCGCTCAGTCTGGCGGCAGTTCGATACCAGAAAAAACCGATTACGGCCGGTTGTTCATTGATGCGGTCAATTCTGATTCCGATTCACAACGAAAAGACATCATCCGGCGTATATTTTCGGAGTCGGCGCAGTCCGGTACCGGCCAGGACCGATTGCTCGATTTGGTCAAACATATGCACGACAATTTTGCGCCGCTTGAATTTCATCATTCGGAGATCGCGGAATTTCACGGGCGACCGGGTATGAGCGATGTTCTGCATATTTATGCCAGAAAAAAAGGAGCAACGATGTGGACGGACATTCAGTTCCGCGTTGACCCACCGCCGTCACATAAATTGACCAGTCTGGGTTTTATTGCCGAAGTGGCCGAACCGGTCTATCTGCCCAACGGAAGCATCCAGCACAAGGAAACTCTTGCGTGGCTCGATAAATATATTGATAAACTGCATCGAGATAACGCGCTATACGGCAGCATTACAATAGCCATTGGCGATAAAGTGCATTACGCAAAGCATTTCGGATTCAGTGATGTGGATAAAAAGAAGGCTATTGATGAAACAACGTTATTCAATCTTGGTTCGGGAAATAAAATGTTCACCGCTTTGTGTATTGCAAAGCTGGCCGAACAGGGTAAACTCAAATACGATGACCGCGTCACGAAGTATCTTTCCGGTTTTTCCGATATGACAAAGGCCGATAAGATCACCATTCACCACATGCTATCTCATACTTCCGGTTTGGGAGAATATTGGGCCGGACAGAATAATGAAGCGATGAAGAAATTCACAACTATCAACGAACACTTATCGCTGGTATATCAGGCCGGATTTCAATTTGATCCCGGTTCCGAGTATGGCTACTGCAATTCGAATTATATCGTTTTAGGGGCGATCATAGAGAAAGTTACGGGTATGGATTATTATGAATTTGTTGATCAGACGATCTACAAACCGTCCGGCATGTCTCTGAGCGGATCTTTCACCTACGGCGATAAAACAAAAAACCTTGCTATACCGCTTTCACGGAGCGACAAAAATGAATGGATTGAGGCGCAACACGGAACGAGAGGCTCATCCGCCGGCGGAGGGTATTCCAACGCTCACGATATCCTGCTTTTTTCAAAGGCTTTGAAGAACCATGCTATCGTAAAGGCAGAGACATTCTCGAATATGATCGCGGATAAAACAACGGGCCTGAAAGACGCAGAAGGATACGGATACGGATTTATCCTGAGCAAAAGCGGCGAACAAAAAGCGTACGGACATGGCGGAACAAGCAAGGGAGTGAATTTTGAGTTCAGATATTTTCCGGCCGAAGATATAACGCTCGTTGTCTTTTGCAATCAGGACAACGGTGCTTATGACGATCTGAAACGGAATGCTATAAAATTGATATCCGGTGAACGGTAAACCCGTACTAAATCGTTCGCACAACATCTGACACTAACGGAAACAAAGGAGACAAAATTGCAAAGAAGAAAGTTTTTAAAGCAAGGCGCATCAGGCCTGTTGGGGATCACGGTATTGCCTGAAATCATATTCTCACAACAAAACAAACGGCCTCCTGCTCTTGAAAGTACTATCGTAAAAGAATTCGTTCAAGTTGCTCATACGGATCTGGAGAAAGTTAAGGTAATGCTTGAACAATATCCTTTATTGCTAAACGCTTCGTGGGATTGGGGAGGCGGTGATTTTGAAACGGCGCTTGGGGCGGCGGGACATATGGGGCTACCGGAAACAGCGAATTATCTCCTTAGCAAAGGCGCAAGGGCGGATATTTTTGTTCTTACGATGCTCGGCAAAACCGAAATTGTCAAGCAGATGTTGTCGGAGTATCCCATTCTGCTTGATTCCCTGGGGCCTCACGGTTTTACACTTCTGCATCATGCTGAAAAGGGAGGTTCTGAAGCTTCAGAACTTAAAGAGTTTCTGTTAAGCCGGGGATTGAAGGAAAAGCATATTAAATTGTATTAATCCAATATTTCAAAAAAGGTTTACGTGAGGATCTTCTTACTGCTTGTTTTTTGCATGAGTTTTACCCGAACCGTGTTAAGTCAAAATTCAACGGGCACCATCCGGGGCCGGGTGATGGACGATTTAACGAACGAAGTACTGGCAGGAGTTAATGTTATTATAATAAGTAAGCAGGTGGGTACTTTTACTGACAAGTCGGGAGTATTTGTATTATCGCGTGTTCCGGTGGGTGAATACTCCTTAAAAATTTCCCGGTTGGGATACGCCGAAAAAATGTTATCCCGCGTTCAAGTTAGGCAAAACGATACCACGGAGCTTGAAACTAAATTATCAGAGAAATCCATACTTTTAAAAGAAATTACGGTTACGCCGGGCCAGGTTTCGATCATGGAGAGCCCGTCCACCGCACTGCGAGCGCTCGACCGGGAAGACATCGAAGCGCTGCCTCAATTTGGCGATGACATCTATCGCGGGGTCAGCCGGCTCCCCGGAGTGAGTTCCAACGATTACTCAGCAAAATTTACGATTCGCGGCGGGGAATACGAAGAAGTGCTGGTACTATTCGACGGAATGGAATTACAGGATCCATTTCACATGAAAGATATTGAAGGAGGCGCCGGAAGCATCATAGATGTTTCAACCGTTGACGGCCTGGATCTTATGGCAGGAGGTTATCCTGCTGAATACGGGAATCATATGAGCGGTGTTTTTAAAATGCAATCAAGAAAACCGCCGGAAGGCAAAAGGTTTTCTACCGGTGTCAGTATGATGAATGCGCGCGTCATGTCGGACGGAACGTTTGAAAACAGAAAAGGAGCATGGCTTGTTTCTGCAAGACGTGGGTACTTGGATCTCGTCTTGCCCTTGATAGGCGAGGCGGAGAATTTGAAACCAACATTCTACGACCTTTACGGAAAGGTCCAATATCAGCTTCATCGTAATCACATTGTGTCCGTCAACGCATTATATGCCAAGGATATTTTTCGTTTTGTTGAGGATGACGATGATGAATCCCACACGGGTTATTCGAATGCCTATCTTTGGTCTACATTGACTTCACAATGGTCAGACCGCCTGTCTTCACAAACAGTTGCATCGCTCATCCGCACTGGTAATGAGCGTAACGGGCTTGGATATTTTGAAGATATACCGGGTATCGAATTTGACATTAAAGACAAGCGAAAATCTCAAACCTTTGGTTTGAAGCAAGATTGGTCTTTAGATCTTTCCGATCGATGGATCATCAAATGGGGATGGGATTTGAGAAAGCACTATGCCCGTTATGATTATTTCTATGATCGGACGATATTTTTTGTCACAGGAAATAATAATCTTGGCTCCGGACAGGATACGAATGCAATTGCCATTGATCCAAATGGGTATACTTTGGGGCTTTTTGCCGCGAATCGGTTCAGGTTAGCAGAGCCCTTGGTGATGGAAGTTGGTATACGGTACGACCGTGGTTCTTATTCTCAAGACCGTGTTGTGAGTCCAAGGGTTAATGTCGTTTATAGAATCAGTGATCAAACAACGGTTAAGACGGGTTGGGGGTACTATTACCAAATGCAGGGCATTAACCAGGTTAATGTTCAGGATGGAGAGCAAGGATTTTCTGAAGCCCAGAAGTCTGAACATTATGTAATAGGCTTGGAACAAATGCTTCCTTATCGTATTCAGTTTCGAATAGACGGTTATTACAAACGGCTTTCGCATTTAAGGCCGTCGTACCGAAACCTGACCAATGCCCTCGAGATATTTCCGGAACTTCAAAGGGACCGCGCGCTGATCGAGCGAAGCGGAGGCACATCCAAGGGAGTAGAGTTCTATCTCAAGCGGGATCACAACGGAAAATTTACATGGTGGGCCGGATACGCTTTAAGTAAGGTAACGGATCAGGTAACCGACATGATATCGCTCGGGCATGTGATCCCCATCAACCGGAAAGTTCCAAGTTTACGGGATCAGCGTCATACGGTCAATCTCGACCTGAACTACCGGCCGAATCCGAATTGGCAGATCAATGTCGCGTGGCAGTATCATACGGGTTGGCACTATACGGAATACTACTATCGAAAAGGCACAAGTAATCAGGGGGTTTATTATTACGATGAAACAGGGCCTCTGTATGGAAAGCGTTATCCGGCCTTTCACAAATTGGATTTCAGGATCAGCCG
>CAZHUW010000116.1:0-10170 GCA_964535295.1 uncultured Bacteroidota bacterium | reverse complement strand
GAAGTAATGGCCTATCGGCCGCCCGGTTCACCCGGCAATAAACCGGGTTGGTATCTGCGTGTTGTACCCAATAAATTTCCCGCTTTGCAGATCGAAGGCGAGATCAATCCCCGCGGCGAGGGGATTTTCGATCTGATGCACGGCATTGGTGCTCATGAAGTCATAATCGAAACACCTTATCATCAAAAGACCATTACAGATCTAAACGATACGGAATTCGGCAATATACTCTACGCCTATCGCGACCGTATACTTGACCTTAAGAGAGACAATCGATTCAAGTATATACTCATTTTCAAGAACCAGGGCGAAGCCGCCGGCGCTACAGTGGATCATACGCACTCACAGTTGATCGCTACTCCGGTAGTACCCAAGGCCGTTCAGGAAGAACTGCTGGGCGCCAAACACCACTATGACATCAAAGAGCGATGTATATATTGCGATGTGATCCGTCAGGAGATTGGCCAGGCCAAACGTATCGTGAGCGAGAATGAAAAATTCGTTGCCATGGCGCCGTTTGCCGCACGCTTCCCTTTTGAAACGTGGATATTACCTAAGCAGCATCTGAGCCATTTCGAGATGCAGCCCGATGGACATTATCTTCCGCTCGCACAGATCTTCAAAGAAACATTACAACGGTTGAATATGGCGTTGGATAACCCGCCATACAACTATGTCCTGCATACGGCACCCGTCAACAAAACCGAAGACGCCAATACCTACCACTGGCACATCGAGATCATGCCGAAACTGACCAAAGTAGCCGGCTTTGAATGGGGCAGCGGTTTTTTTATAAATCCGACGCCGCCGGAAAGTGCAGCCGAGTTTCTGAGACAAGTAAAATTCGCCGATAACAATTGATCGCAATCAGGAGTCCAATATATGAAAAAATCTAAAATCTTCTTTGTTTCCGCGGAAGTATATCCTTTTGTTAAGGCAGGACGCAGTGCGGAATTTGCCGGCTCACTGCCTCCCTATCTCCAAGCGCTGGGGCATGAAGTTCGCGTTCTCATGCCGAAATACAGCCTCATCAACGAACGAAAACATATCATTCGCGACATCATACGCCTGAAGGACATACCTATTCAAATGCCACAAGGCAGTATGACCGTTTCGGTCAAATCCGGGTTCATACCGGAAACGAAAACACAGATCTATTTCGCCGATTCCGATAAATATTTTAAACGCGCCGATATGTATCGCGATATACGCACGGGGCTTTTTTTTAAAGATAATGATGAACGATTCATTTTTCTGGCCAGGGTCGCCATCGAGACGCTCAAGACTCTTGGTTGGCAGCCGGAAATCGTACATTGCTGCGACTGGCCTACCGGCCTTCTGCCAGCGATGATCCGTGATGAACAGAAGAAGAACAATTTCTTCAAAAAAACGATCATCACTTTCTCAGTCAATGACATGGCCGAAGCGGGGCTTTATGATAAATCCGTTTTCAACAAAATGATGATATCGGAAGACCGCATCGATAAAGAAAAATGTATGCTCAAGAATAAATTCAGTTTCCTTAAAACGGGTATTTCATTCTCCGACGCCGTCACGGTTCCTTACACGCATAAAGAGCTCAAATCCATTGGAAAACCGGCCAATGATTTTGAAAGCATACTTACACAAAACAAAACAATTTACGACGTCCCGTTTGGGGGCGATCATAATCTGTGGAACCCGGCCAACAACAATACACTTTATAAAACTTACTCTGTGGAAAAGCTGGATCGGAAACAGACCAATAAAGAAGGATTTCTCGAGGACAAAAGATCAGGTTTTTCGGGCGATCAACTTATCGTAGGCATCCTGGCTGAACACATGGAGTCACAGCAAAAGGCTATTGCAGCTTTCCTGAAGGCACTCAAGGATATTCCTCTCCAGTTTTTTATTATTGGCGATCAGAATCCAGCCTCGTTCGCTGCGATTAAATCTGCCGTTTCGAAGAACAATCACAAAGTATTTACTTACCATGATCCAGATGAACAATTCCGGCATAATTTTTTTGCGGTGAGCGATCTGTTTTTCATACCGCAGACGGAACAATTTAGTGAACTCTATTATTTAAATGGTATCCATTACGGGGCTATACCGCTAATGCGTCATGACAATGAGGTAGCTTCACTCTTCGACCCTATAAAAGAGAAGAGCACGGTCGGTAACGCATTTGTCTATAATGACGACAAAGATCTAAGTAAGAAAATCTTGATCGCTGCTGAATTTTTCAAAGAAAAGGACAAATGGGATACGCTGGTCAAACGCGTAATGAAAACCGATCTGAGTTGGAATAAATTCACTGGTCCCTTCATCAAAATCTACGAACGGGCCTTAACCAGACTATAAGCCATTTGTTCGGAAAGGATCGATGAGAATAATCTTACTGTTTCTCAACCTGCTATTTTTTTTCTTTCAAAACGTATATTCTCAGGAAGCGCAGTTCCACTATACGGTCGAAGTAAGAAATCCGTTATCAGATAAGGCATACATTACTCTGGAATCCGCACCTTTTACTGAAAAAACTGCCACGTTTTATATCCCGGCCTGGTCTCCCGGCAATTACGAAATATGCAATTTCGGACGCTGGATCGACAGTCTGGAAGCCTTTGACACAACAAATAATCCCCTTCCGGTCAGACGCAGCGGAGTGAATGAGTGGTCAATCGGCAATGCGAAATCCCTTCGCAAAATAACCTATATCGCACGTGACATCCCTGAAGACAGCCTCGACGCGCTACCCACAACGCTTAGCGAAATGGGACGCGACTATTATTTCTTCAACGGGCCGTCAGTATTCGGTTATTTTAGAAACAAGAAGGATTTCGCCTATGATGTATCCTATAAAATTCCTCCGGACTGGCGTGTCTGGTGCGGGCTTGAACGAAAAAATTATTTTTCTTTTTCCGCACCAACATACGATAGACTTATCGATTGTCCTGTCTTGGCCGGCGGGCCGCGCATAAAGATCTATAAGTTTGAACAGGGTACGGCAAAATACACCATGGCGGTCAATGCGGAGTCGGACGTCCCCATGGATTCCATAATCCAGTTCACTAAACAAAGCATCGAACACCAGACGCGCTTTTTTGGTGAAACGCCGTTCCAAGAATATCTTTTCTTGTTCAATTTTTCCACAAGCAATTCCCGATACGGCGCTTTGGAACACCTCAACTCCTCTGCGTATTTTCTGCCTCCGCCGGGACGGCAGACTGCACTGCGTAATAGCTTTTACACCCGCGTGATCGCCCACGAGTTCTTTCATGTCTGGAATCCTAAACTCATCTATCCGTCCGAACTCACGGATTTTAAATACCAGGATTCAATACGCATAACGTCCATGTGGTTCATCGAAGGATTGACCGAATACTACGCCAAACTGACCTTAGTTCGTTCCGGCCTCTTGCCTCCCTCACATTTGTATGAGGAAATGAAGAATATTGCGTTATCAGACACACGGGATGATTTGGAATACCTGAGCCTGCGCGCGGCTGAATTCGGAGTTGCCAATCCTATGTACACCAAAGGGGCACTGATTGCTTATTTCATGGACATCGAATGCCGCGATAGAACCGACAATAAAAAATCACTGGATGATGCGATCTTATATATCAATAAGGAATTCGGCCAGAAAAAGAGACCCTACAATGACCGTAAACTCATATCGATCATCAAACAAGCCACCGGAGTGGATTTCAAGAATTTCTATAAAAAATACATACGGGGTAAAGAATCTATCCCCGTCTCGGACTATTTTGAAAAAGGCGGCTTGAGCTACGAGTATTCGTATCCGGCTTATTACGGATGGTATTTCGACGTGGATGATGACGGCCAGTTATTCGTTGCAACGGTTTCTGAGAATTCAACAGCGAGTTCGCTTGGCCTTCAGTCCGGCGACATCGTACGTGAATTGCAGCAAGATAAGATCGGCACGGATATGAATCAGATCCGTGCCAGCGTACAGTCTGCAGAAAACATCAAGGTAGGTGAAAACATTCGCTTTGTTGTCGAACGGGGAGGCGAACGGATCGAACTAAATGCCAAAGTCAAAAGCGGGACCCAGCCGAATGTTGTCATAAAAGAAAACCCCAACGCGAGCGCTAAACAAATGCTGATCCGAAAAAGTATCGTCGAACTGAAATAAATGTTGCCTCTGAATTTCCGGGAAGCTATATTGGCGGCGCAAATTTTAAAATGGAAATCATGCTGACTGCAAAAATAAAAGTAATGCCCAAAACAACCGTGCTTGATCCGCAAGGAAAAGTGGTCATGCAATCCCTGGAAACAATGGGTTTCAAGAATATTGAGGAGGTTCACTTGGGCAAGTACATAGAGATCAAGCTTGAAGGCGTAACGAAAGCAGAGGCCGAAAAGAATGTCGACGAGATGTGCCGGAAACTTCTTGCCAATCTTGTGATCGAAAGTTACTCATTCGATATCGTGTAGATCTTATTCGGGGTGTAGTCCCGCCTGAAGCGGGATAAACTCCACCCGGTTAGCGCGTGGCGCAGAGCGCCAAGGTCGGATTGATGTTCTTAACATATATTCTGATTAGTAAAGAAACGAAGAAATACTATGTGGGACATACTAAAGACTTTGAGCGCAGATTCGAAGATCACAATAAAGGGCTAAACAAGTCAGGTATGCCTTGGAGTTTAGTAAAATATTTCAAAGCAAAGGACAAAGCAGAAGCCGTGAAACTCGAAATGAAAATTAAAAAAAGAGGAGTTTCACGTTTTCTAAAAGATATCAATTGATGAAAATTTTTTTCGGGGTGTAGCGCAGCCCGGTTAGCGCGCTCGGTTCGGGACCGAGAGGTCGGGAGTTCAAATCTCCCCACCCCGACTCATGTTTTAAAACCCGGCTTTCCCAATCCTTTCGCACCATTTACTTCAATGTCATGACGCCATTTCTAAAAAAAGTCTGGACGATCTTCGATAAGGATTTTCTTACCGAGCGCCGGACCAAAGAATCGTTCAGTGCGATGTTCGTCTTCGGCGTATTAGTACTCGTGATATTTAATTTTACAATGAATCCCGATGCAGAGCAAACTCTGCAGATCGGCCCGGGTATTCTTTGGGTCGCCTTCACTTTTGCCGGAACTCTCGGACTTAACCGCGCTTTTGCTGCTGAAAGCGAGAATGGAAACTTCCAGGCACTTATGATGCTCCCTATCGATAAAGGGGCGATTTATCTTGGAAAATTGCTGTCAGGCTGCGTTTTTATGTTCGTAACGGAACTCTTTATTCTCCCTTTATTCATATTGTTCTTCAATCTGTCCATTTTTCAGGAAATACCTTCCCTTTTGCTTATTTGTTTTCTTGGCACTCTTGGATTTATCAGTACCGGCACCATCTTTTCAGCGATCGCCATGAATACCAAGATGCGCGAAGTTCTTCTGCCGGTTCTGCTGTTTCCTGTAGCAATCCCATCCATCATTGCGTCCGTAGAAGCAACCGGCATCATTCTTAGAGGCGAGACGCTTGTCGATGCAATGGACTGGATCAAGATTCTTGCCGCCTTTGACATCATCATCATCGTTACCTCCTTCCTGACCTTCGAATACGTCCTTGAAGAATAGTGAAATTCTTCCCGTTTGCCCTACAAATTTCTTGCAATAAAATCAAAAATTCGTTAAATACTCACCCTTAAAATGGTTATCTACATTTTTTCAATAATTTAAAGGATAGTGCATGGAAGCCGTTGCAAAACCGTCTCCAAACGTCCAAAAACAAGTGAATCGCGACGATCTGAAGAAATGGTATAAACTCGCGCACATGAGCCGTCTGATTGATGAACAAGCGTCCAAGTTCATTCGTCAGTCGAAAGGTTGGTCCTATCTCGCCATGTGCAGCGGCCATGAAGGCATCCAGCTTGCTCTGGGATTATCTTTCCGGGCAAATAAAGATTTCTTATTCCCCTACTACCGTGACCAGTTGACCTGCTTGTCTGCGGGTATTTCGGTTGAAGAGATCATGCTCAACGGATTGAGCAGGAAAGATGATGTGGCGAGTGGCGGACGCCATATGTCCAATCATTTTGCAAAACCTTCCATTCAAATAGAGAACGTGTCGTCCTGCGTTTCCAATCATACCCTTCATGCCGTTGGCGTTGCCAGGGCGATCAAGTATTATCATAGCGATGGTATTGCCTACGCAAGTTACGGAGACGCTTCTTCATCAGAAGGATATGTGTATGAAGCGATGAACGGTGCAAGCCGTGAAAAACTTCCGGTGATCTTCGTGGTTCAGAACAATCATTACGGCATCTCCGTTCCGAGCGAAGAACAGACGGCCAACAAGATCGTGTCGGAGAATTTCAAAGGCCTTAAACACTTGCATATTGTCAATTGTGACGGCAAAGATTTTTTTGACAGCCGCCGTGCGATGGATGAAGCTATCCAGTACATCAGGTCCGGTAACGGCCCGGCCTTGGTACATGCTGATTGCGTCCGCATCCATTCTCACTCCAACAGCGACCGGCACGAATTATACCGTTCCAAAGAAGAGTTGGATGAGATGAACCGACTTGATCCGCTGGTCAAATTCCGTGCATTCCTTGTTGAAGAAAAGATATTCGCCGAAAAAGAAATATCCGATCTTGAGAATACCAATCATAAGGAAGTGGATGATGCCGCGGCCAAAGCTGAAGCTGCAGCGACACCGGATCCGGAAACAGCTTTGTTATACGTTACACCGGAACCCATAGAAGTTGCTGAAACACCGGCCCCTGACGCAGAACCGACGGAAAAAATACGCGAGGCGATCAACCGGACATTACATGAAGAGTTCCGCCACAACCCCGATACGTTTTTATGGGGACAGGACGTTGCTTCAAAGGACAAAGGTGGCGTATTCAATGTGACCAAAGAACTGCAGCAGGAATTCGGCAAAGGGCGCGTATTCAATGCGCCGATCGCCGAGGACTTTATTGTCGGCACGGCCAACGGTATGTCGCGATTCAAAGACGATATCCGTATTGTCATCGAAGCAGCCCAGTTCGCTGATTATGTTTGGCCGGCGATGGAGCAAATAGTGGAAACCAGCCACGAATATTACAGGTCTAACGGACAGAATTGCCCGAATATCGTCATTCGCCTTTCACACGGCGGATATATCGGCGGCGGGCTTTATCATTCCCAGAGCGTAGAAGGGATCATGGCTAATCTCCCCGGTGTACGCGTAGTCATGCCGTCGTTTGCAGATGATGCGTGCGGGCTTTTGAGAACGGCAATACGTTCGCGCGGGATCACATTCTTTCTAGAACCTAAATTCCTTTACAACCAGATCTTCGCGCAGAGCCCAAAAACGGGACCTGAACATTTTGTTCCATTCGGCAAAGCGCGCGTCCGCAGAGAAGGAACTCAGGCAACGGTAGTGACCTACGGCACGACGGTACATTGGGCATTACGCGCTGCGGCTAAATTGGCCGATAAAGGTATCAGCGTAGAAGTTATCGACATCCGCTCGATCGTACCTCTGGATACGGAAACTATCATACAGTCCGTCAAAAAAACGAACCGCGTATTGGTCGTTCACGAAAATCAGACCACGGGGGGGTTTGGCGGGGAGATCGCCGCAAGAGTTGCACAAGATGCATTTGAATATCTCGACGCACCGGTGAAGCGGGTTTGCAGTCCGGATACGCCTATCCCCTTTTCGCGAATCCTAGAAGCGGCGGTTTTGGTAGATGAAGCAAAGATCCTTCATGCATTGGAGGAATTGATTGGGTATTAATATTATTTGACAAATCTCTACACAAAATACGATAACAAAAAAGGCTGCGATCATTTCGCAGCCTTTTTTATTGACTTTTAATAATCAATACGATATACTTTTAGTGATACCAATTAAAAGAGGAATAATATGGTAAATCTATCGCTCAAATTAAAGGATGAGGTTTTTAAGGAGGCAGAAAAGACCGTCGAAAAGCTTGACACTTCCCGAAACGCCTACATCAACGACGCCGTTGATTTTTACAATCACCTGATGCGCCGCAAGCTTCTCAAAGAACAGATGGTTCGTGAGTCGGCTGCAGTCTACCACACTTCTCTTGAAGTTCTCAAAGAATTCGAAAAGCTTGAGGATGATATCCGCGAATGACGATCAAAAAATTCCACGTTTATACGGCGGACCTCAATCCCCGGTTTGGAACCGAGCCCGGTAAACTGAGGCCTGTTGTAGTGATCCAAACAGATCTGCTTAATCCAATTCACCCCAGTACGATCATATGCCCCATCAGCACCAAGATCCATCCGGAATCTGATCTCTTACGCGTACATTTGCGCAAAGGTGAAGCCGGTCTTGAAAAACCGTCGGATATTTTAGTGGATCAAGTGCGAGCCATTGACAATAAAAGATTCATCAAGCATCTCGGTACTATATCTGATCGAAATAAAGCAAAACTTCTGGATAATCTTAAGATTCTATTGTTGGAATAAATTCTTCTTTCTACAGACCCGTTACTCGTTCGGCAAACATGATGCACGTATTGCCCAGATGGTCGGAGATTATCATCGGTTTAACGATATTTTGCCTTACTTTTACTTCAGTACTGAGGATCATTTTGTTCTGAACAAGTTCAATAGCTACAATATTGGCTGGTTTAAATTAGAATATCCGCAGGATAATTTCAAGTTGTACAATAGAAATACGCGGCCTCTTGATCTTTTTCCTCTAAAACTCCAAAACTGATCGTAAGCTCCTTTTCCGATTCATATTTGGCTTTGGGAATTGATACCCCAAAACTGATCCAAAACTGGCACAAAACTGAAATGTTAATGGCTACGATGAATTAAAAATTATGATCAATTACCTCTTAAATCAATACGTACGGATACGTCCCGTTCACTCGACCTATGTTCAGTCGATCATGGCTTTAAGATTAATCTTAACGAGTGAACAAGAGGAAGATCGGCTATGTGAGTGCAAACGAGCATAGCTAAGATATGTTATCTTGTTTTAAGTTTTTTTCTTCTTTTTGTCAGCTATAGATGTATTACTTAATTATAAAGGATCAGTTGACTGAACATACTCTGCGTAAGCTTTACTCTGCAACCGCCCTTTTTATGGGGCGGTTGTTTTAATGTTCAACGGATTGATCTGATTTCTTTTCTCGTTCAAAGGATGCTCGCTTTTATGGCTCGCATCCTTATACTGCTTTATGTTTGATCTTATTCAATGTTATCTTACTTCCACTTACTGTTATCCTGTTATAAGAGGTTATGAGCAGTGTTTGAACCTCTTTGAAAGGATGAGTTTGAATTAACCCGAATATTTGTTGCTGGCGCAGAATGCACCGCATTATTTCAGCTGTTAGAGATGTTTTGGCGGCCTTCATCTTTTCATCATAGCTATAGCAGGTGAAGTTAATTGGCCGCCTTTAAACTTTCCCGACGGCGGCGATTATTATATATAGAATATATGTTTTTATTATCATCGCTCTTGGGAAATCAAGATCGTTATTTCGATATAACGAACCGCCCCCTCATTGGATCAACAAGCATGGGAAGCTTTTGCTTATAACCATAATGCTAAACCTGACGGTTTGAGCATTTTAGTTCTGCTGAGGAGCAAGATTAAGAATAAGAGTAAGATCACAGCTTAATTAGTTTATTACAAAATAAATTGAAGTTCTTGCTTCGCATAACACCAGCAGTTAAAAAAGCTGACAGTTCGTGGCTTGCGCAAAAGCAAGCCTGGATACCATACATGACCTTAGCTATAGGTATTCAACAGGAACGAAGTTCAGAGAATAAATAAGTAGACCGCTCAAAAACGTGAACCTGAATTAGGTGAACCTTTGATATACGGGGCAATAGGATCATTTTCATACCATAGCTATAAACACAGTAATTACAAGAGTTAGGATAAGATTGATTTTGTTGATATTAACTTCAAATATCAAATCAAGATTGGGTTTCTTAGGGTAGGGTATCAGACGATAGCACTTTTCCTGTAACGTTCAATCATCAGAAGCCACCAGTCGGAGTTTATTCTTGATCCACCGCCTTCCGTTCCCGCTTAGCCACCTTGATACTCCCGTACTTCTTCCTAATGTCTTCCATCGGTATCGCTCCCCTTCTGCTGGCATAAACCTTCGCATACTCCGGCCTCCAGAACCATAAAGTTTTCTTCGGTGAAAACCAGAACCCTTTAGCCTTCAAAGTTTCCTTCA
>CAZHUW010000115.1:0-10408 GCA_964535295.1 uncultured Bacteroidota bacterium | reverse complement strand
TGATCGAAGCGATCAAAGATATTCCAGATCTATTGAAAGTGGTTGCTTACATGCAGTCCCTCCAGATAGGGCCCATGTTCAATATTTATGTCGGTCGTGACGATAAAGTTCCGGCACAGTATGCGATCTTCCTGAGTCAGGGCGGGCTTGGATTACCCAATCGTGATTATTACTTCAATACAGACACCCGCACGGCGACTATCCGCTCCGAATACGGGAATCACCTGCAAAAAATGTTTCAGATGCTTCAAAAACTAGGCGATCTGTCCTCCGCTGCCGGCAAATACAGCAAAGATGTGATAACACTGGAAACCGCTCTGGCCAAATCGAGCCGGAAACTGGAAGATCTGCGGGATCCGTACAAGAACTATAACAAGATGACCATTGCGGAGATCAACAAACTGACGCCGACGATCGATTGGAATATTCTTCTAAAAGAAATGGGTGTGGCCAAATTGGATACGGTCATAGTCGGTCAACCGGAATTCTTCAAGACATTGGACGAACAGATCAGAACCGTAAGCTTGCAACAATGGAAAACGTATCTGCGCTGGAACCTGATCAATTCCTACGCGGCTTATGTAAGCAAAAAATTCGACGACCAGGATTTTGATTTCTACTCCAAAACGATCTACGGTATTCAGCAACCCAAGCCCCGCTGGAAACGCGTGGTCGAAAAGACCAACCGTTCTCTGGGCGAATTGATCGGACAGGAATATGTAGCTAATTATCTTCCGAAAGGAACAAAAGAAAAGTTGGTCGAGATCGGTAATAACATCCGCGATGTAACGCGTGAACGCATTAAGACCCTGGATTGGATGACCGAAGCAACCCGTGAGAAAGCGCTGAAAAAGATTGAAACCATGATCCTCAAGGTCGGTTATCCTGATAAATGGAAAGATTATTCTGAACTGGAGATTTCCCGGGACTCTTATGCCCAGAATGTAAAAAATGCACATCGCTGGGAGTTCAACTACATGATCCGCAAATACGGAAAACCGGTGGACCGTCTGGAATGGAATATGTTCCCGCAAACCTACAATGCCTATTATAGCCCGACCGGCAACGAGATCGTGGTCCCTGGATGTAACATCATCGTTCCGGGTTACGGCAAGAACTTGCCGGATGACGCGGTGCTTTACGGCATTGTCGGCGGCAGTACTTTCGGACATGAGATCATTCACGGCTTCGACGATCAAGGAAGTCAATACGACGAAACCGGAAAACTCAACAACTGGTGGACAAAAGAGGACAAAGAAAAGTTCGAAGCACGCACAAAATTGCTGATTGAACAATATGATAATTACGTGGTACTGGACAGTTTACATATCCGCGGCCAGGCTACGCTCGGTGAGAATATTGCCGATCTCGGTGGCATTCAGCTAGGTTACGCGGCATTCAAGAAAACCAAACAGGGCCAATCGAACGCGACCTTAAACGGCCTGACAGCGGATCAACGCTATTTTCTCGGATTTGCCTACGCATGGATGGTACAGATTCGTGATGAATCGCTTGCCGCACAGATCATGACGGACGTACATTCTCCGGCTCAGTTCCGTGTTATCGGACCTATGGCCAATACACCGGAGTTTTACAAGGCATTTAATATTAAGCCGGGCGAACCGATGTACCGGGATGAAAAGATCCGCGTTTCGCTTTGGTAGAAACATTGCCACAGAGATCACAGAGAAAATTTGAAGTTTTACTAAAAACCTCTGTGTTCTCTGTGGCTTAAATTTTAGAGCATATGATCAAGAGCATAGACGAACTTCAGCGGCAGATCGAGATCGTTGCATTCGTTTTTGAAAACCCCGATAAATATTCCGATATCGAATTAGCAGAACATTTCTTTACCAGCGATACGTCCATCCGACGCGACATGAAAGCCCTGCGCGATATGGGTATCGTGATTCAATCCCGCAAACGCGCATACCGGATCGAACTGACGCAGGAACAGATCAACCAACTGATCACGACCTATTTCGCGTTCGGCAATAACGAAACGATAAAGAATCTTCCTCTAGTTGTTGAGAAATTTCAGCAGAAAACGCTGTCTTTCTTCGTTCAGACGATCAAAGCGATCCGCGAGAAAAAAATCATAGAGATCGAATACCGTTCGGCAAAGAACGGACGTCTGCAATGGCGCTCTATCACGCCGGTCACATTCTATAATGCCGGCAAAACGCATTACCTCATCGGCATGCATCATGACACACCAAAAATGTTCACGCTGGAACGTATCAATGCCTTCCGTTTTACCGAACAGAAGTCCTCGATCAAAGATGTCCCTTCACTGAACGAACTTTTCAAATACTCCTGGGGGTCATTCACCGGCGGCGCCGTGACTGAGATCCGACTGCTTTTTAATGACGATCTGGAACAGTATATGTCCGAAAAATTCTGGGTGGAAAACCAGGAAGTGCGCCATACGGAAAATGGTTTTGAAGTTACTATGAAGGTTAAATTATCCAACGAATTCATTGCATGGATCATGGGATGGGGTAATGCCGTGCAGATCCTGGAACCAAAAGAATTAAAAGAAGCCGTTCTTATTAAAGCAGAAGCGATCATCGCTAAATATTCAAAGCATAACGTCTGAATTATTATCCATACCTATCCTTCTCAATCTACCCCATCTTAAAAAAAATCAAATCTTTAAAAAAAATCTTTCATTTATATCGATTTCAAAATATATTATCAGGTTCAATTACAAAGGATCATATTCCAGCCTTTATTGAAAAATACTAAAACAGTGCATCGTTGTGTTTTTTCATGGCTGCAAGATAATTTCTATGTTTTACTTCAAAATAGTGCTAGGAATATACTGTTAAAATCGTTACAGGTTTACTCGGTTATGTGTTACTCGAAAGGAAGGATTATGAATTTACTGCGCATGGTTTTTCTTGTTGTTGTCCTGATATACGCCCCTTCAGCAATTGCTCAGGAATGGAAATCCGTTAAAGGCACGAAGTTATGCGGCATCAGCGGTTTGGCCATGATCAGCCAAAACGGCAAACAAACCCAATATTTGGCCGTCCATGATAATAAACAGCTGGGCGAACCCCGTCTTGCGATTATTACCGATGAAGTAGGCGCAGCGCCGAGATATGAATCCATCGTTTGGCCTGACAGCAATCCGCCCGTTGATGCTGAAGCGATCAGTGCGCTTCCTGGCTCTGATAACTCATTTGTTGTGATGTCCAGCAGCGGTAAGATGTTCCATATCAAATTAGATGCAGCCGCTAAAACGGTTCGTGTGATCCAGAGATTCGCCTTCCCGTACGTTCCAGAGGGAAGTAATTACGAAGGCCTTTCTTTCCAGAAAGTGAACGGTAATTTGCTTGCGATCTGGGGACACCGGGGCCAGGACAACAAGCCGGGGATCATTTACTGGGGAATTTTCGATCCGTCAACGTATAATTTTTCATCGACCGGTTCCGACACCATCAAAGCGCCGTGGCCCGGTGAAGGTATCCGCCATATTTCAGACATGAAACTGGACCCTTTGGGCGTCTTATACATTGTCGCATCGTCCGATTTAGGCGATGACGGCCCATTTCAGTCGGCGTTTTATGTAGCGGGACTATTCAGTACGTGGGATAAAGAAGTTATGTTTCGCAAAAACCGTGTCATGCACCGTTTCATGAAATTCGATTTTCATAAAATCGAAGCACTTGAGTTTGTTCCGGGCCCTGACGGAGGGATTATATTCGGCTCTGATGATGAGAATATGGGAGGCTGGATCAATACAACCTGGTGATCTATTTCCATTTAAAATGGCCCAATGTTCCTTTGAATCCCACCCATATGATCAATGGCGTTTGCGTTATGAACCAAAACATGAATAATGAAAACGAGAACTCCCTGCGAAAGAGCTTAAGTCCACTATGACTCACGGCTAAATCAACTACCCATTTCGTGATCCATGCAAAAAGCGTCATAATTAAGATCAGTGGATTAAACGCCCCGGCAACTAAACCGGCGAAAAGCAGAACATGCAGTGCGTAAACACTGATGAGATAAATAAAAAAAAACGGATTCAGCCTTAGCATGATTGTTCCGTTGGATGCCCAACGTGAACGCTGATGTATCAATTCGGTTAAGGATCCCATCGGCAAAGTCGAATTGTAAGTACCGGGGTCAGAGGCGAAAACGATACGGTATTTTGTATGTTTTCGGATAAGCTGGATCATGAGCGTATCATCGCCGGACATACGTTCCTTGATCCTTTCAAATCCGCCAACCTCATCATAGGCTTTACGCCTGTACGCAAGGTTTTGCCCACTGGCCGCCAGCGGGAACCCAACATTGGTGATCCCGCACGTTGCCGCCATCAATGAATGAAAATCATACTCCTGCCAGCGTTCAAAAAAATTTCTCGATTCCACTGATGAAAACCCGATGACCGCGCCAATTCCATCAGAAAAATAAGCCACCATATTCTCAACCCATGACTCTTTCACGATGCAATCTGCGTCGGTAAAAAGCAGAATCTCCCCTTTCGATTCTTCAATGCCTTGGGTCAGTGCGTATTTTTTACCAGAAACATTTTCAGGCTTTTCTTTTATCCTTATGTATTTGATGGTCTTGTGCTTGGCCGTAAATTCCTCTATCATCTTGTCGGTTCCGTCGTCGGAACGGTCATTCACTACGATGATCTCGAACAACTCAACTGGATACGTTTGCCGGACGAGGGTTTCAAGACATCGTACGATATTTTTCTCCTCATTTCGTGCGGCGATGATTACGGATACCAACGGCTTGGTGGAACTTGCTTTTCGCGCCGGCATGAAATGTCCCACAAGGAACGTCAAACCCATCCCCAAGTATATTATCAAAAGAATTCCAATCACCAAAGCCAGAATCGTCATGAGTCAACCCTAAATTATCACTTAGTTGTTCTTCCACTCAATTTTGCCAAACAATCCCCATGCGCCAAAAATTGTAATATACAAGGGATATACCAAGGCGACCAAGGGATATAAACTAATAAATCTGAATCTTCTAAAACGCCACGCGCCGATTGTTATTAATAGCAGATCGGAAATTAATTTAGTGGTCCAAAGCGAAAGATAAAACAATTTTTGATCCATATCGTTAGTAATAATAATATTAGCGGGAACATACGAGATGATCAAAACATTAAAGATGTAGAATAATGCAAGTCCGGAGGTCATTTTGAAACCATAGTGACGGCCTTTGGAAGCCTGTCTAATCTTCTGATGTACAAATGCGCCGAAGGAATCGGGCGGGTCAGTGGGAACCAAGGCATTGTCCCCTATACAATAGACCGTTCTCCATCTTGTTTTTTTCACTAAACCTAACAGAAGATCATCATCGCCGGAAACAAATCGTGCGATCTTTGAAAACCCTCCGACCTCGTCGAACACTCTTTTACGGTAAGCCAGACTGCGTCCGGTTGCAGTCAATGTCATACCGTACGCCGAACCCGCCGCCGCCAAGGAAGCCAATGCGAGCGAGTCCAGCGCAACAAAATTATCGATAAATGAAAAACGCTTCTTGGGTTCGATTGGAGAAAAGCCTACGGCCATCCCAATCCCTTCCGTAAAACAGGAAACCATGGATAGCAGCCAGTTCTCCTCCGGACGGCAGTCGGCATCGGTACACACTATAATTTCCCCTTTAGCCTTTTTGATGCCTTCATTCAACGCATGTTTCTTCGGCGCCATGGTTGAAGATATTGTTGTCACAGTTATAACGTGAAGATGAGTAAATTCTTTTTGAAATGATTCAACGATAACTCCCGTCTGGTCGGTTGACCGGTCATTGACCACAATCACCTCAAAAAGTTCGCGGGAATACGTTTGTGCAAGAAGTGACCGTAGACAACCTGAAATGAATTTTTCTTCATTTCTAGCCGCAATAATGACAGAAACAAATGGTTTTTTATCATCAGACCTTGGAGAATAATAAAAAAGTAACCCGGAACTGAGTACTACCAGGATCAATGCATACAACGCTGTAAACGAACCCAAAAAAAGATCTGTAAGGTTTAGCTCCATTTCAGGCGCCCTGTCCTTTCATGCGCGCATCCGTCAAAGCATGCCACAGATAATACACGGCAAACGATTCCCATCCCTGCCAATGATCCGCAACTTTCAGAAGTCTTTCTACACTCACTTTCTTGTCGTATCCGTAAAACAGCCGAATGGCCTGATGCAAACCGATATCCCCGCGCGGCAATACTCCGCGATGTCCCAGATGCATCAAACAACATTCTGCCGTCCAGGTGCCAATGCCTCGAATCTTTGTGATCTCTTTTGTAAATTCAGCAGCAGGCAAACCTTCAATCTCTTGCAGGTCAATTTTCCCTTTAACAACATCGCGAGCAAGATCGATCAGGTATTCCGCTTTTCTTTCAGAGAATTGGATCTCCAACAACTCTTTCTTTCTAATCTCAGAAACGGCCCTGATATCAGGATAAACATAAAATGTTTCATCATTACGTTGGATTTTTTTTCCAAATTTACGCACATAGTTCATTTCTACCTTATCGGCAAAGGTAACATTAATTTGCTGGCTGATTATACAACGGGTAAGGCATTCAAACAGATCGCCTGGCCAGTTCGGTTTCAGTCCGTAATGACGCTTGACCAGCTTTGAAAAGATCTTGTCTTTTGCCATTTTTTCGTAATACGGGCTGATGTCCGTTTGAATTAAAAATTGCTTTTGAATTTGGCCAATAATGAATTGGGTCGCCTTCTTGGAGCTAATTTGTCCGAAAAGAGTGGCCCTCAGTTTGGGGTCGTCAACGGTTCCTTCTCCGTGTATCTCCACTATGAAAAGATCACCGTTAAATTCAAAACCTCTTTTGTAGATACCTTTCGACCTATCGTAATTGTCAAAATGATATTTTTTATAGCGGTGCGAGTGGGTCGACATGTGAAAATCGTAGGGAGGAACCACGTCGATCAAGGCCGTATGACTCTTCATTACAGCTTCCGCAGGCTTTTATGGAAATAGATTCTCAATTTGATACCCTTTGTCTATGAAAGTCTGCTTGTTCTTTTTGATTAAATCGCTGATCGATTCGGTGGAGATGGAATTGGTAATGCCGTACTTCAGATCGGTCTTCAGTTCCACGAACGTATTACCTTCATACGGAATGGAAGGACTGTATTCAGACAGCTCAAATTCCTTGCTCGGTGTCAGAACATAAGAGTAATTTGCGGGAACGGATTTTGCCATTCCTACCAACTCGAAATTAGGCACGCCGTCCCGTATAGCCAGTATGATCCCGCCGCTGAAACCGCGGTTGAACGAGGCATCGGTCAGAAAAGAGCCCTTTTTATCTCGGTTTGGACTGCTCACGGTGCCTTTCGTAATCATCTTATAACCCATCGGATAACCTACAATGTAAATAAATGTTCCCCAGTTAAGATCCTTTGATCTGCCGATGGGATATTTGAACACCGGGATCTTTGATTCCGGTGTATGATCAAATCTTCGTCCGAGAATGGCAATGTCCTGTGAACCGTCGATAGCCAGAACTTCAAGTTCTCCGCCTTCAGGAAGGTCTTTGATGAAATTTACCTGGCGGTCTTTAATCGAAATACTCTGAACAAAGCCGTTTCCGTTCTCATCCTTACTATAATACGACAGCATGGTATCCGGGAAATCTATGATGTGTGCGCAAGTTAACAGCGCTACACGGTTATCCTGATAGTAGATCACCGTGGCTGTCCCGACAACCGAACTGTGCGGATATACCGTTTGAATCGATTTTTCTTTCAGAACCGTCTCGGTGATATCTTTGATCTTTATCTGTGATTTTTCAGAAAAAGTATACGTTTTATAAAATGCCGTCGCATTGATCATCTTAACCGTTTCAACGATCTCGGTCAGCTGCTGTGAACAGTCTTTATACGGAAATTCTGAATCATACTTTCCATCCGCCAATGTCGGATATGCAACTTTGTAGATCTTGCTTGCGCACGAAGACAGCAAGGACAGGGTCAATAGCATGAAAAATAATTTTTTCATAACATTACCTCCGAGGGGTCACCCTTTGGGAACCCACTCATATTTTTTCAGATCGATCTTTTCCCCGATAAAAACGACTTTTTCTTTTTGAAGCAATTTTTTCTGTAATTGATACATCCCGTCTTTATGCGGTAGTGAGATCATACCTTTGGAATTGATCACGCGGTGCCAGGGGACGGCTTCACCTCGAGGGATATTATGCATCGCATAACCTACCAGACGGGCGTTCTCCCCCAATCCGGCAATACGTGCAATCTGACCGTATGTAGAAACTTTCCCTTTTGGTATCCGCTTGACGGTTTTCCAGATGATCGTGTAAGAACTTTGCGACGAATCGTTCTGTTTCATTTAAGCTAATTGTGGCAGATAATTTCTTAACTCCTATGTAGAAAATTAAACTCAGGACACTAAAAGGCAAAAGTATCTAAATCAAACCCGACGGCGTCTGCGGTGTAGAAATCAGTTTAGTAAAAATGCTCCAACGTTTATCCGGATTATCGGCCGCCCCGCCGTTTTTTTCTATGAAATTCTTCACCATATCCTGCCCGAGATTATAATTGATGACATAACTCCGGTATTTCTCGATAAACTTTATGCGCTGCTCAGCCCGTTCACGCGCATAAAGGCCGTAGTCAACCAGCCAATTCACGGCGTCCTCTTTTGACGTCTTGCCATCAAGATATCCTCTGGCCGCTTCATTTCCCGCATAGGCCAATTTCAGCACCAGGGCATGAACCCGATAGTATTTTTCCGTCTGATCTGCGGGCATTCCGGCAATCGGGAAAAGTGTTTTTTTCTCAAATTCGATTCTTTCTTCGTTCGGCAAAGCCATTTCAATCCCGAAATTAGCGGTTCCTTCCGCAATCAGAGATTGCGGACTGAAAAGCGCATAAGCGGAAAATTCAAACCAGTTCCTGTCCCGCACCAGGTGTTGTTCAAGCAATGAATTAAAAACATGATGCCCGGGATAGCCTTCATGACATGCCAAGTCGACCGCGCGGTCAATATAGATCGGCAGATCGGTATTGATCTGGATCAGACTGAATGCACTGCCTTTGTACCAGTTGTATCCGCTCCATGCTTTGTCGGTCACATACTCAACGACAAAGTTCTCTTTATCAGGTAAAGGAATATATTTACGAGTGCGTTCCCTTCCCTCACGAATGGCGGCTTGAAAAACATCATCCAGTTTCTCTTTGGGTATGATGAACGTCTTTTTAAACGCTTCAAGCCGTTGCGACACGCTCCCGCTGCCCGGCAGTTCCTTATCCAATTCCTTCATGGCTTTTTCAAAGTACTCTTTCGGGTACGTCGGTGCGACGGCATCGTATAGCAACTTTGACTCTTCGTCAAAAGTGAATTTCTTTCCAAGCAGCATTTGAATTTTAGCGCGAATAGCGGTCAATTGCTTTGATAAAAAACGAAATCGCAATTGATCCATTTCATTGAGGCTGGGAACTTCAAGAGTTTTTACTTTCTCGGCCAGTGCAACCGATTGCTCTTCAAGTTTCTTGAGATGGTCGTCCTTGTCACCTGTTGGGTCGGCCGGCTTCCATTCATCAGGCCCATAATAGGCGTCAACAAAATCGGCATCATAAAATCCGACCTGAAGAACTAATTTCACATATGATTCAGCTAGAGTATTCATATTTTTTCTCTTCAGTGTTGGTTAATTGGAGAAGCTTCATTTCACATTGAAATATTTGGCTTCCGGATGGTGCACAATGATCGCACTTGTGGATTGTTCTGGAATTAGGTGGAATTCGTCCGTGAGCGAAACACCGATGCGTTCCGGTTCAAGTAATTCGAATAATTTGGTCTGATCCTCAAGGTATGGGCAGGCCGGATACCCAAAGCTGTAACGAGATCCTCTGTAGACCTGTTGGAATATTCTGCGCGTGTCAGGGTCGTCGGAAGAATTGATACGGAGTTCCGCTCGGATCTGGCGATGCCAGTATTCGGCCAGCGCTTCTGCCGTTTCTACACTGAGCCCGTGAAAATAGAGATAGTCGGAGTAATTATTTGCTTCAAAAAGTTTTGCGGCAAATTCCGATGCCTGCGCGCCCACGGTAACAAGCATACAGCCGATCACATCCATTTTACCGGAATCTTTGGCAGCAAAGAAATCGGAGATACAGAGATAACGGCCGTCCGGCTGGCGCGGAAATGTGAATCTTTGCCTTTCCGTTTTGAGATCATCCTGATACAAAATAAGATCATTGCCATCCGATTGACACGGGTAATAACCGTAAACAATTTTTGGGATGAGGAGATTTTCCGATACGCTGCGCGATTTCCACTCCTCGAACACAGGCCTGACTTTTTCTTTCACAAAGCCGTCGTATTCTGTCGGAGTCATCTTGCCGCGAGTGAACTGCCATTGTCCACGAAATAATGCGATCTC
>CAZHUW010000114.1:4326-10411 GCA_964535295.1 uncultured Bacteroidota bacterium | reverse complement strand
ACGCCCAATCCTTCAGCGTATCCAGCATTTTATAATTGGTCATGTCTACCTGGATTGGCGTAACTGAGTCCCATCAAAGTCATCCTCAGCTTTCAACCATCCTCTATAAAGATCAGAATCCAGATAACCTATCTGTTTTTTGATAGGAATTAGTAGCTACAATGCCGCTATTTGATACAGAAGTACCTAGATAAACCAACAAGTTAAGCCATCTCATATTTCCTTATTATAACGGCATATCAATTGCTTTATTGTTGCATAATAGGCTTACAATAACTCAAAGGAGAAAGAGATGAAAAAATATATTTGGTTCGTTTGTATGGTGATCGTTATCGCTTGCGATCAACGTTTAAAAGATACCATTGGGGAGAAGACTTCGCAAAAAACACAACAGTCTGAATTCAACGAACAATTCGTTATTTCGATTGGTCAAACGGTCACGATTGAAAGCGAAGGTCTAAATATTCGATTTGATTCTGTTCCTTTGGATTGCCGCTGTCCTTCAGGTGCACAGTGCATATGGGCGGGATACGCTGAAATTATTCTAAATGCAACAAATTCTAATAACGAATCTGTTAGAATTAATTTAACTACGTCTTATCCAGGCCAACAGACAGCATCTTTTTTCTCCTACACAGTCGAATTGCTGGAGTTGACACCGTATCCGATCGTTGATCAACAAACGGATTCTACGACATATCAGGCGTCTCTGATTGTTAAAAAAGCAGTTGTTCAATAAATAATACTCTGCAGATAAAGATAAGAAAATAAAGCAGAGATAAATGGAGGTTTTTATGCGGCAAACAGCTTTGCTAATAATTTTAATCTTATCTATGGCAGGATGTAAGAATGAAACAAATGACGATAAGAATTTATCAAAAACAACATTGACTGAAGAAACAGGAATTGTGGGGAGCTACAGTTTCGATTTGTATGGTGAAAACGGGCAAATAACAAATCATGGTGAATTCACCATCTTACCAAACGGAGATACTCTTTACACCGGATCATGGCAAATTGAAAACGGCCCATCCGGCAATGTTTTCTGTACTGTAGAGGACACTATGACTTATGTCCACCTTGAAATCTCTGGTCTTTTGCCCCGGGAATATCTGTTGGTCGGAAAACAAGAAGGCGGGCTAATCAAAGGCCAGTGGTGGTTTATTTATGAGGTCGGTCCAGCGGGTATTAAAGGTACCTTTGAGGCTGTCCATCTTGATAAGTAAGGGAAGAGATACGGATTTATTCACTATTCGGATATCATTCTGTCTTTTTCCTTTCGATTTCATACCTGAGATAGTGTCCTATCCTATAAAACAAGGCGAAAAGTGGCATTTGTCTTACTAAATTATAGCGGCTAGTTGTTGTATAAAACTCATTATTATGTTATATGAGATCCGTTATTATCTGGTGACAACACTGCTAGTGGTCCTGCTTATTCCTGAAAAAACAGGCACACCTATAAAACCGGATGTTCCTATCCAAACTGTCGATAAAAGTGTACTTCCGGAAAAAAATATTTCTCAACCCACTTAAATGGTTTTGTCTGAAGAGGAAAAAAAATTGACACAAACATCGTTAAACAGATATAAGAGTTGTATCCTGGAACCAAACCGATATAAATGAACAAGTTCCCAGTTTATTAGATAAAGCATATCTGAATTCAGATAATGTATCTGTTTTTAGATAATGAGGTTTCATCATTTGACAAATTCTTATTGATGCGAGCGTTTCTAAAATCAATAATTTACATAAAATGTTGATTAATTAAACAACGGCATTGAACTTGCTTAAACTATAAGCAGCCTTGGTGTAATGAAAACGTAAATATAGATTTGGAGGTAATTATGCGATTCACGGGATTGGTAATACTCATTGTAATCTCAGTTACGGGTTGTCAGAAAAATATGACCGACAGTTCGGGTTCATTGGGAATAGAAAAGATTCAGGCAGATGAGATCCTAGGTAGTTATACGTTCGATTTGTATGAAGGAAAAAGCCTGCTAGTTAAGAATCACGGTTCTTTTGTCATTGATCATGTTGACGGTGATGTTTTCACCGGTACTTGGCAAATAGACAGCGGATCATCCGGCAATGTATTCTGTACTCAGGAAAACGGCACTTTATATATTCATCTCGATATTCCGGGTTTATTGCCGCAGGAATATCTTTTGATCGGAACTTTAACTGATGGCGCCATAGCGGGTCAATGGCGATTTAATGTTGAGGTGTTTTCAATGCAAGCATCAGGGGATTGGTTTAGAGCGGTAATTACTGAGTAGTGAAATAATCAAAAGATTTACATAGATGTTTCTTTTCCAAGCCAGTATCTCCTTGCAAAAACTGGATACGTGACAGAGAATAAGCCTCCTCTTCTCTCCTCTGTCACGTATCATCTATTTTACTGATTTCAAAGTCATAAAGACTTCTACTTGAATCAAAAGGGTGGTGATGAAAACAAATATTGCGACCACCTCTCCACTAAAATCGGTGAGTGCTTGGCTGCCCCTAACGATGTCGATCGGGGCATTGATTTTGGTTATAGGCCACGCTGCCGTTTTCGGTATAACCCAAGATGCCGATGAGGGAACCGCAGCCCATGTTTGGCAAATTCTTATGACTACACAAGTTCCAATAGTAGCGTACTTCATATTCAAATGGATTCCGCACCAACCAAGAAAGTCGTTGCATGTGCTGATACTATTATTAGGCATGTGGATTGCCAACATTGCTGCCGTCTATTTGCTCACTTAATGTTGCTCGAGCCTTAGTGCCCAATTAAGAAGACCATTCAGCGACAGAATGTAATTCAGACGCTATATCTGCTTTTAGGGAATCTTCGCTGCGACATTTGAATAAATGAAACAAAAACAAACTAACGGCCGTTATTTATACGTTATGTGAAGCATGCGACCAAGATAAAAAGCCTGCCTTTATGAAACTGTTTGAAAACTACAATTGGTCCACTTTTCGAATTGTCACTCTTCTAGCCTTATCTGCTTTTTTTGTTCAACCCTACTATAAGTATTTCAATAGGATATTTGTTTGCAAGAAAAGCAAAACAACCATGAAAATAAATAAGGAATGGTATTTGAAAAACAATAGAAAGACTTGGGGATGAAGCTTACAAAAATTTCTTCACAGGTTCTGTCAATGATTTGCATTTCAATTTTTGGAGTTGAAGCGCAAGACAAATTCGCAAACACGCTTTTCTATTCAGATTCTACGCATAGCCCATCGGCCGCCTTAGGTGCAGTAAGTTGGATTGAAGGACACTGGAGAGGAGAAGCATTTGGCGGTATAACGGAAGAAATATGGACGGCTCCATTGGGCGGCTCGATGATGTGCGCCTTTAAACTCGTGGTACAAGACAAAGTAAAATTTTATGAATTAGTAACCATTGTTGAAGAGAACAATACGCTTTTGATCAGATTAAAACATTTTCATTCAGATTTGAAAGGATGGGAAGAGAAAGACAAAACGGTTGATTTTAAATTGGTCAAGGTCACCGATAATAAAGTCTATTTCGATGGATTTACATTTGAAAGAATCAATCCAAACGAAATGAATGTTTATGTGATTATTGATAACAATGGGGTACAGACAGAAACAAAGTTTAACTATCAAAGAGTTCGACAATAACAGGTTGACGGTTTCCTACAGGAAAAATATTAAACAAGATAGAGATAAAGGATGGGAAAGGCATCTTTGCGATGGGAGGAGGCGAGTTGGCGAAATCGCTCCTTGAGGCAGGTTTGATCGACGAAATCGGTCTGAATATTCACCCGCTTGTCCTCGGCTCCGGCATACCACTTTTTTATGATATGAGCAGACGGAATCAATTTGGAATTACTGGAAAACAGAAGCCTTAAGAACGGGTGTGTTTCTCTTTTGTACCGAGTCAATCGATGAATCTTCACTCCGGTCGGAACAAAACGCGCTGCCACGCAACGAAGCAAAGAGCAAGCACGAACGAATATGAAGCAGCATACAGAACGGACTTCACCATGACAAAATTTATCTCTCTTGCTCTTTTTGGCCTGTGTTGCTGGATGATATCGTGTTCAGATGATAACTCAACCCCTTCATTTGGGCATAGCTACTCCATTACGAACGGACCAACGATCAGTAACGATACTCTAATTGTTACTGTTGGTTATAGCGGATGTGAGGGCGGACACCTATTCTCCCTTAAATCACAACGCATATCCGGCGAACGAATAGATCTGTGGTATTATAAAGTCACACCTAATCAGCCGTGTGATGCCTATTTTCAAGATATATTACGACTCGTCCTGGGTGAGGACATAATCGCATACGAACAGATTTATTTTCGGATGCCGACGGGTGAGGTCGTTCTCTTATGAAAATGATTTCCGTGTCATAATGCCTTGGTTAATTACACATGAATGGTTTTATGAAACAAAGATTTTATCAACCGCCGGAGGATACCAATGTAAAAGCTATCACCGGCCGGCCTCTTGCTTCTTTTACACGGCGAGCTATTGCTCTTGGCATCGATTTCATTATTGCGGGGTCGCTGTTTATCTTGATAGTGGTTGGCCCAGGCATGCTCATGAATAGGATGGGTTTTCTAACGCTTGACTCCGATGTAAATCTGGAGTTTACTTTTTTCAAGAATTGGTACAGTGTTGTTTGGCTCGTGTTCTATTTCACTTTAAGTGTATACGTATCAAATGGAAGCACTGTTGGCAAACGGATTTGCCGGATCAGGATTTTGTCGTTAGTACACCATAAGATTAGTTTATGGCATTCTTTTGAACGCGCGTTAGGTTATGGCGCCTCAATGCTCGAGGCCGGATTTGGATTCTTCCAGTATTTTATCAGACCCGACAGAAGGACGGTTCATGACAGGATAGCTGAAACTGTTGTCGTTTGTGATTCTTAGAATAAGGTGAGCTAATCAGCTTTCTAGGATAGACATTTAGAGCTTCGATATCGCCTTTTTTTTGTAGGTGCAAACTTTTTAATCAAGAAGTTATATAATTAATATTTATGCATCAAAAACACACTGCAGGAGGCAATAATGGACTTGGGAGCATTCTCTGTAAGCTTGGCTGTAAAAGATATTGAGGCATCGAAGCTCTTTTACCAAAAACTGGGTTTTAGTGTTTTTGCAGGAGATCAATCGCAGAATTGGCTGATTATGAAAAATGGCGACCATGTTATTGGTCTGTTTCAAGGCATGTTCGATAAGAATATTCTTACTTTTAATCCGGGCTGGAATAGCAATGCGCAGCCACTCAAGGGCTTTACAGACGTTAGAAAGTTACAACGGCAACTCAAAGAGTGCGGCGTAAATATAATTTCAGAAGCAGACGAAAGTTCTACCGGACCGGCTAGCTTTATGATTGTTGATCCAGATGGGAACACGATTCTGGTAGATCAACATGTTTAAAACCATACACCAATAGCAATTTCTGAATGGAAAACGATCTATAACAAAAACAAAGGAAGAGTATGCAAAACAAAACATTCAAGATCATTTTCTCAGGATTAATTGCAGGTTTTTTCAGCGAAGGGGTTTTGGGAGCTCTTTTCATGAGTCCGCCTGTTCAAAATATCCTCTATAACCCAAACTGGCAAAGCAAACTATTTCTTGATATTACTCCGACAAGAGATTTGTTCCCCTCCATTGCCGGTGTTGTGGTTTTAAGTATATCTCATAGTTGGTTTTTCACTGTTTTCCAAGAATCGATACCCGGGAAAAACTGGGTCCATAAAGGTTTGTTTTGGGGATTTACTATTTGGATGATGTACTGGGTTTTCCAGGAGTGGTTTATTTATCACACCCTTTTGCAGGAGCCCATTTTGTTGAACATTGTAGAATTAACGATTTTGTTAGCAGGCAGTTTTATCGAAGGACTCATCATTTCAAGGTTCCTTTATGAAAAAAAATGATCAAACTAAACTCAGATACTGGCCCGACTTAAAAACCGAGGTTGATAAAATTCTACTACAAAATCCGTTTGTCAAAGCAGGTAAAATGTTTGGTTATCCTGCTTATTATGTAAACGGCAAATTGGCAATTTGTCATTATGATAACGGACTTGCTTTGAAACTT
>CAZHUW010000114.1:0-4226 GCA_964535295.1 uncultured Bacteroidota bacterium | reverse complement strand
ATAGAAAAGGCAATTAAATATTACCGTGAAGTACTGGAATTCGTTGTAGGACCGCTGCTATTGCTCAGTGTTTTTCTTTCTTCAGTAAACGCTCAAACCCTAAAAACCGGTTTTGCCAATATCGAAGGTAGAAAGGTGTACTACGAGGTTAAAGGGGAAGGGCCTGTTGTCGTTCTGATCCACGGTTTTAGTCTTGATACAAGAATGTGGGACGACCAATTTGATGTCCTGGCAAAGAACTATCGCGTAGTGCGATACGATGTGAGCGGTTATGGTCGTTCGAGTATTCCGGATAGAAAAATCTCTGCTGTGGCTGAACTCAATGAGCTTCTTAGAATACTTGGCATCCAGAAGGCAACTATTGTCGGGATGTCTATGGGGGGTGCAATCGCTATTAATTTTACGCTTGAGTATCCGCTGAAAACCGAGGGCCTCATAACGGTTGGTTCAGCATTGAGCGGCTATGCGTTTAGGGAAGACAGAGACAAGCTGTTTGAAAACATGATCACAATGGCGAGAGATTCGGGGGTAGCCAATGCCAAGGAACTTTGGTTGAGTGATCGGTTTCTTACTCCGGTGAATGGATCACACTCAATTGCAGCAAGAGTTCGTCGTATCGTTACCGATTGGTCGGGGATCCAGTTCAGCAATCCTGCTGTGTGGGGATTCATTCCATTGGATCCCCCTGCAATTCGACGATTGGGAGAAATCAGGGTACCGACGTTGGTAGTCGTAGGCGCTTCAGATGAGCCCGATATTCTCGACGTTGCGGACACACTATCAGCCCAAATCAAAGATGTCATGAAAATTGTTGTTCCGAAGGCAGGCCACCTGATTAATCTTGAACAACCCGACGCACTGAACAGATTAATGTTAGAATTCTTATCACGTATAAATATTCGGTAATTTCATCAAAGAACAAATTTACAACTATACTAATCGACACAATATCGACTAGATGGAGCTTGAAGAAAAAACAAATATCATAAGGAGAAGGCAATGAATTATGAATTCTCATACTTGGTTTTCAGCAACGTATTGACAATGTTTGCCATCGTATTTCTCATGGCTCCTGTAAAACGAGCATGGAATTAACTTCTCCTACCCACAAATAATCGTACCAGTAGCCTACAGATATTGAGGTGGAGCCATGGAGAAGAAAATAGATGATTTAAACAAAGAGGAACTCGGAAAGCTTTTCCCGATTGAAATTGTGCCTTATAACTTGGACTGGGTTGTGCTTTTTGAAAATGAAAAAGAACTTTTAATTGAAACATTAGGCACCTCAATTGCATTAAGAATAGAGCATTTTGGAAGCACTTCTATTGCCGGACTTGCATCCAAACCCACCATAGATGTTTTGCTTGAAATTCCGCTATTAACCGATCAACTTAAGGAATCGATTATAGATAAAATGCAAAGTATCGGGTATGATTTTATCTGGAGAGAGGATGATGAAAGTCCCTATATGATGTTTGCGAAAGGATACTTTATAACAGGTATCCAAGGGCAAACCTTTCACGTTCACATGGGAGAACACAGCCATCCTTTGTGGGACAGACTTTATTTTAGAGACCACTTACGACAAAACCCCGAGTTGCTCAACACATATGAGAAATTGAAGTATGAGCTTGCCGAGAAATACAAATATGACAGAGATAGCTATACAAACGCCAAAACAGATTTTATTGACACCATTACGAATCATGCAAAGACGGTAGGATACAATTATCAATAATCGTCTTCATATTTCTGTGTATCAAACGAACGAATAAGGAAAAGTAAGAATGAAAAAACGATTAATACAGGTATTATTATTGATCTTGAATGTGCAAACCATCATTGTCGGTCAACAAATTTCTTTAAGTACCTTTACAAAGACGATTCAAGAAGAAGGCGAGGAACCCATCGTATTTGTCAAGAATAAATTGGATAAATGCGACCTTATTGTGTTTGACGATGCCTTGCATTCAGCCTTAGAACCATTTGAATTTTATCAAGACCTCATAAAAGAACAAGCCATAGCCGACAAACTGGATTACTTGTTTATAGAAGTTTTTAATACCAATAGTCAACCATACGTTGATAAGTATTTCAATTCACAAAAGAAAGACAGTACGCTATTATTTAAAGTATTCCAAGATGATTACAGCGGTTATGGATGGCGTTATAAGACGTATCTGGACCTGCTTTCGACCGCATGGGACATAAATAATGGAAGACCTGATTCATCCAAAATAAATGTCGTTGCCGTCAGTCCACCCATATATTGGGAAGCATTACATACATGGGAAGACTATGAAATATTTCAAAACTCTCTAAATTCAAGAGATTATTTCATGTATCACCTGATATTGTCGAAGCTTGGCAGGTTTAAGAACACCAAAAAAGGGTTTTTTCTTACCAATACACGTCATAGCTACAAAAACGTGAAGAACAAAGACGGAGATTTATATTGGAACACAAATACTTTCTTTAATCAAATGAACCCGGGAAAGACCTATTCAATAAGAATTCACAATGTTTTTCTATCAAGAGAAAAATTAAAAAAGAATCCAAATGATAGGACGTCTACGGAGGGCTTGTCTGAATATGTTTATAAATGGGTATTGTCCGAAAATGGAATTTGGGACAGCGCGTTCAGTGCGAATGAGAATAAACCGGTTGCTCTTGATTTACAAAACAATGTTTTCGGAAAATCAGGATACCTGGGTAACCATATGCCCGAGGTACTGGATGGAAGCACGATGTATCATGCTTATGACGGATTGATATTCCTAAAACCTATCGATGAACTCCATTTTTCTGCTCAAGTTGGTTTTATTTATACAAAAGAATTCAAGGCTGAACTGAAACGGCGAATTATTTTATTAGAAGGCGACAACTTAGCAAATATTGTGAGAGAAACAAACGCAGCTAATGTAGACGAATACATTGGGCAAATTACGCGGGAAAAACCAATAATGAAAAATAATTTGCTCAAGAAATAGAATACCACCTAACATCATAACTTACGTTCAATAGGAGGAACGTTAAATGATCATCCACTTTTGTGAGGAGTTCAAACTTCCTGTAGAGGAAGTATTTTCATATTTCGAAACACCGGCCGATTGGGCTCGCCTTTATGGCTTTGCGGGTTCAGTGAAGGACCTCGGCTCAGGGTGGTTTAGTATCCCCTTAAAATGGTTTCCATTTCCGCTTGTTGCCAAAAATACTGAGGTCAATCCGTGTAAATTTGTCCATTGGACTTTTCGCGGTTTCTGGAGAGGCGAAGGCGAGGTTAGGTTCGCGGAGTCAGACGGTTTGATTTTAATCGAAGGATATGAAGAAATAGGCATACGTGGACTTTTCTTGCTTTCTACAGTAATTGAAAAGCTTTTTCTCGAACGCCAATTTCGGGCTATTTGGCAACTAGGCTGGAGGCACTTACGAAAACGTGAGAAGAAATGAAAGATATTCCTCAATATTGACTTTATTTTTTATTATTTTCTTGTACAAAAAAAAAGGAGTGTTTCTACAATGAATAGAATCATTCATTATGTAATTGCCTTACTAACTATAGGATCTTGCGTTATGTCTCAAACAACCCTGCCGACAGAAAAGCATAAAAAACTCTCGTGTTTCATAGGTAAATGGCAAATCGATGCCGACATGAAAGCGACACCTTTCAATCCTAGCGGAAAATTCATTGGAATCAATACGGTTGATTGGGCGCTTGGGGGTCTATTTGTGATTATTAAGTCTGAGGGAAATGGCCCGTCCGGACCTGCCAGCGAATTGGAAATAATTGGTTATGACTCCCAAAGCGATGTTTACACTTACAGCGCTTTTAACAGCATGGGGTGGGCGGATCGGACTTCCATTGGTCATTTAGATGACAACCAATGGATTTGGACGAACGAATCCAAGTCTGATGGAAAAAATATAAAATTCCGCAGTGTAATGAATTTCGTTTCTTCGACTTTCTTCACATTTAAGACTGAAATGTCTACGGATGGCGGTGACTGGGCGACTGTGATCGAGGGTCAGCTAACGAAAATACAATGAACAGGAAGCCAGTTGTCATGATTAGAGGGATAGCTTAAAAAACCTAATTTAGTGTTTTGTAAGAAACCTCGGCGGGAATAGGCCGTAAATTTCAACATTGTACCAATCGTGTTGCATTAATAGTTTCTATTGAAATCGAATATACACTTGGAAAAATAATTAAATCATAGAACGTATGC
>CAZHUW010000113.1:0-10585 GCA_964535295.1 uncultured Bacteroidota bacterium | reverse complement strand
GGTATCGGCGGACATTGTATCCTGATTGATCCGTATTATTTGTCGTGGAAAGCGCGGGGTTATGATTTTCATACCAATTTTATTGAACTGGCTGCCGAAGTGAATGAGAATATGCCGCATTATGTGTATTCTATGATCGTGGAGGCGTTAGCGCACAAAGGCACACCGCTTAAGAAAGCGAAGATATTGGTTTTGGGCGCTTCTTTCAAAAAAGATGTGGATGATATCCGGCACTCGCCTTCATTGATGGTGATGCAGATCATGCTTCAAAAAGGATTTGAGCATCTTATGTATAACGATCCGCACGTTCCTGAAGTGCATGTGCTGAACAAAAAATTCACCTCTCAGCTTCTGACCAAGGAACTGTTGAGCGAAGTCGACTGCGTGTTTATAGGAACCGATCACAGCCGTTATGATATGAATATGATCGTGGAGAATGCGCCGCTTATCGTTGACGCCCGAAATGCAACGAAGAACGTTGTGTCGGGACGCGAAAAGATCGTCGTACTTGGATCGGGCAAAAGCTTGTAAATCAGAAAATTCAGGAGATCTTTTTTGAAAATCATAAGTGTGGTCGGTGCGCGGCCTAATTTCATGAAAATTGCGCCTATTCTGAGAGAGCTAAAAAAATATCCTTTATGTCAGTCGGTGTTAGTTCACACCGGGCAGCATTATGACGCGAACATGTCGGATGTTTTCTTCAGTGATCTGCAGATCCCGGAGCCGGATATTTTTCTGAACGTGGGTTCTGGTTCCCATGCCAAACAAACGGCCGATATCATGACCGGGTTTGAGCAGGTTTTGACCAGGGAAAAACCGGATATTGTTATCGTGGTCGGCGACGTTAACTCGACGCTGGCTTGTTCCGTGACGGCATCTAAAATGAATGTAAAAGTAGCGCACGTGGAAGCCGGGTTAAGGAGTTTCGACAAACGAATGCCGGAAGAGATCAACCGCATCGTCACAGATGCTTTGTCGGATTATTTGTTCACAACGGAAAAAAGCGCAAATGAGCAGTTACTCCGTGAGGGAAAGCGAAACGATCAGATCTTTTTCACCGGCAATGTCATGATCGATTCTCTGGTCTTTGTTAAAAAACGTATCAACGAATCAAAAAAAATTGAGCAACTTCAGGTTACCCCGCAAGGATATTTTCTCGTTACTCTGCATCGCCCCTCCAATGTAGATAATGAAGAATCGCTGGGTAAAGTTGTGCGTGTCTTAGATGAACTTCAGAAGAGGCTTGAGGTTGTTTTTCCTATCCATCCCCGCAGTTTGAAAATGATCGAGAAAATCGGGAATCAAGAAAAAATCGATTCGATGAGCCGATTGAAATTGACCGATCCTGTGGGTTATGTGGATTTTCTAAACCTGATGAGTCAGGCCAAAGCCGTGATCAGTGATTCCGGCGGGCTTCAGGAGGAGTCAACTTTTTTAGGCGTTCCTTGCCTGACCATGCGCGAGAATACGGAAAGGCCGGTAACGATCGATGTCGGAACGAATACTTTGGTAGGGCTGGATGAAGAAAAGATACATGCCTGCGTGGATAAGATCATGGACGGGACTTATAAAAAAGGCGCTATTCCGGAACTGTGGGATGGGAAAGCCGCAGAAAGAATAGTTGGTATTCTAACAAAATTAGGGTGAAGATCATGATGAAATTTGTCTCGATACTAGTAGCCATTTCCTTTTTCATTGTTCAACCTTGTATGGCGCAACTCACTTCTAAACAGGAAGAAAAAAAAGAAGAAGACAAGAAATCCGGACCCCAGTCGATTTTTGAACAAACGGCCCAGGCCGTATACCTTGAAACGCCGATCGATGCAAATAAATATAAAGTTGGGCCCGGAGATGAATTATTGGTATCCATCCTGGGGCAGGTCAATGAATTCTTTAAAACCCCTATTTCCCCGGAAGGTAAAGTCATCATACCTTCAGTAAGTGTTGTGGATGTTAAAGAATTGTCGCTCAATGAAGCGAAACAAAAGATCGTTACCGAGATCAGAAAAGTATATCCAACGGTGGATGTGTCAGTTGATCTGATAACATTGCGCAGGTTTCGTGTGCAATATACGGGTATGGTCAACAAGGTCGGTGCCGTGAATGTAGCAGGCGTGGACAGAGTTTCAAAAGGGCTTTATGAAGCGGGGGGTTCAACCGCATCTCTTCGGAATATCATTTTAATGAACCAGAGCGGTTCCGTAGCCAGAGTGGATCTGATTAAGAAGAAAAATACAGGTTCGCTTAAAACGGACCCCTTTTTATCGGAAGGGGATGTCGTATTCGTTCCGGATATCTATACACAATTTCACGTGTTCGGTTCCGTTAATTTTCCAAGCACCTATGAATATGTTTCAGGCGAAAGGATCTCGGACATCATTGAACTCTGCGGCGGCCTGTCATTCGGAGTGGATTCGCTGGAGGCGAATATTATACGATTCAAAAAAGACACAGGGCGTTCTTTTGAGAATTTAAAAATAAACCTGGATCGTGTAATCAGGAATCCATTGGACACTGTGAATAATCTGAAAATCAATCCTGATGATCGCATTTTTTTCAGGCAGAAATACCTGTTTCATCCAAAAGCGAACGTAAGTATTCAGGGCGAGGTTCTATTTCCAGGTGATTATGCGATCGAAGAAGGGGTAACTAAGATCACGGATATCATTGCACAGGCAGGCGGGTTCACTCCGGATGTGGCGATTAAACTTATCTCTGTGTATCGTCACAAAGACGTTGAAGGAATCGATGCGGAATATGAGCGATTGAAAAAAGTTCCTTACGCCGATATGAACGATCTTGAGAAATCATATTTTAAAGCCAAATCAAGACAGGAGCAGCCTCCCGTTCAGACCGACTTCAAGAAATTATTTGACAACGGTAAAGTCAATGAACGTTATAATGTAACTTTAAAGCCGCACGACGTCATTGTCGTTACCAAGTCGAAAAGAACCGTTACGCTGGTGGGCGGGGTCCTTCATGCCGGGATCCTGGATTTTGTTCCTGAACAAAACTACAAATACTATATTGAAAAAGCAGGCGGTTATAAAGCAATTGCAAAACGTCGGGATGTGGTCGTAATCAAAGCGTTCGGGCAGCAATGGGACGACGCGAACGAAGATATTATGATCGAGGACGGGGACGTGATCTTCGTTCCCGAAAAAGAGCCGATCGACGGCTGGCAGATTTTCAAAGATATTTTAGCGATCACAGGGCAGGTTGCAGCCATCACTTCGACGATTATCCTTGTGATCTATACGGTCACGAATAAAAAGTAATTTTTTGAAATGAGCGGCATAACGATAAATAATGGCCGCAGAATTTAAATAACAATAGCATTAAGGTGCATTTATGATAATCATATCAGGCGCATCGCGCGGTATTGGGAAGTTCCTTCTGGATAAGTATATCGAAGAAGGCGAAACCGTAATTGGAATTTACAACAAAACGAAGCCGTCCGTCCATTTGACCAATTATACGCAATTGGACGTGACCAATGAAAAACAGATAGCGGGCTTTGTTTTACAGCACAAAGACCGGCTGAAAGAGATCAAATTTATTCATTGTGCAGGTGTTAACCTTAACGGGTTCACCCACAAATTGACTTTTGATGACTGGCGTTATGTCATGAACGGCAACCTGGACAGCGCATATCTATTATCCAAGCATCTTCTGCCGCTTATGAGGGAACAGAATTACGGGCGGCTGGTGTTTGTTGCGTCGGTGGTGCCGCAGCTCGGCGTCCCCGGCACTTCCGCATACTCAAGTTCCAAGGCGGGTTTGTGGGGCTTGATGAAGGTCATTTCAAAAGAGAATGCAATGAAAGGCATTACCGCAAATTGTCTGAACCTTGGTTATTTCAATATCGGGATGATCTCGGAAGTTCCGGAGGACATGATGAAGGTGGTACTGAGTACTGTTCCAATGAGAAGATTGGGAGACCCAGCAGACATTTTCTCTGCGGTTAAGTTCGTTACTTCCGCAAGTTATTTGACAGGGGCAGAGATCGATATCAATGGCGGGTTGGTATAACGTGCTTTGAGATAAACGCTGTGTTTCTTATCCCATGTTGTTAGCTCGGCATTAGCATTTGTGTTTGTGATCCATAATACCGCATGATAATGTCTTCATTTCCCGCAAAGAACACCGTCACTTGTGCAAGACTGATTCCAGAGAAAAAATTACCCATTAAAGCTCCTTGATAATACATATTGAGCTTGAATTTAGGCGCTATAAACGATAAATTCATAAAAGTCTTCGCATATCAAATGCAGATAAGTATCTCGTCATTACTGTACTGCTTTATTATTTAGAACAGGAAACGCATGAAAGTCGTCATTCTTGCAGGCGGGCTTGGAACTCGCATTAGTGAGGAATCACATTTGAAGCCAAAGCCGATGGTTGAAGTAGGGGAAAAACCTATTTTGTGGCACATCATGAAAATATATTCTTCGTATGGTTTCAATGATTTTGTAATTTGTGTTGGATACAAAGGCTATTTGATTAAGGAGTATTTTGCAAACTATTTTTTGCATGAATCCGACATTACATTTGACTTTAGCGCAAACAACAAACACATCATTCATGCCCACGCGGCGGAGCCGTGGAAGGTAACGCTCGTGGATACCGGTGTTGAGACCATGACCGGCGGCCGTATCAAACGTGTTCAAAAATATTTGGACGGTGAAACCTTCATGCTGACGTACGGGGACGGCGTAGCCAATATTAATATACGAGAGCTTGTGAATTATCATCAGTTGAATAAAAGGATAGCAACACTAACATCCGTACAGCCGGCCGGCCGTTTCGGCGCCATGAATATTGATGAAAAAAACCAAGTTCGAAGTTTTCATGAAAAACCTAAAGGCGATGGCGCTTGGATTAACGCCGGCTTCTTTGTCATGGAGCCGAAAATGCTGGATTATTTGTATGACGACACGACGGTTTTGGAACGTGAACCGTTGGAAACTATTGCAAATCAAGGACAATTGGTGACATACAAACATCATGGTTTTTGGCAGCCCATGGACACTCTTCGAGATAAGAATTTATTGGAAGAATTATGGCGAAACGGTAATGCCCCGTGGAAGGTCTGGTCATGAACAAGCTTTTCAAAGATATTTATAAGGGTAAAAGAGTACTGGTTACAGGCGACACGGGATTTAAGGGGTCTTGGCTTTGTATATGGCTGCATGAACTGGGTGCGGATGTGTATGGATATGCGCTTGCTCCAAAAACGGAACGCGATAATTTTGTGAGAACGAATTTGTCTGAAGTTATTCACCACCATGATGGGGATATCCGCAATCAAAGCAATGTCATGGACTTCTTTGCAGATGTGAAGCCGGATATCGTATTTCATTTAGCCGCGCAAGCCCTCGTAATTCCATCCTATCAGGATCCTGTAGAAACCTTTTCAACTAACATCATGGGCACGATAAATTTCTTGGAAGCCGTTCGGAAAACACCCTCTGTTAAAGCCGCTGTCAATGTAACCAGCGACAAGTGTTATTTGAATCAAAACTGGGAATGGGGCTATCGGGAAAGTGATCCTATGGGCGGTCATGATCCTTATAGCTCATCAAAAGGGTGTTCAGAATTGGTAACGCAGTCGTATTCTAAATCGTTTTTCAATGCAGATCAGAAGTGTCATGTTGCTACCGCTAGAGCGGGCAATGTGATTGGCGGCGGAGATTGGTCGGAATATCGGATTGTACCGGATTTTTACAGGGCCCTCATCAAGGATAAGCCTATAACCGTCCGTAATCCTAATGCAACAAGGCCTTGGCAGCACGTATTGGAGCCGTTGAGCGGCTATCTATTGCTTGCTGTAAAGTTGCTGACCGAAGGTGACAAATTTTCCGGCGGATGGAACTTCGGTCCGGGAGACAGTCAAAATTATAAAGTTATGGAGGTTATTGAACGAATAGTACAAAAAGTACCGGGATCACAATATGAAGTATTGGAAAATCCAGAACGATTTTATGAATCGCAGTCTCTTAAATTAGATATATCGAAAGCGGTTGCTTTGTTAGGTTGGAAGCCGCGGCTTGATTTTGAAGAAACAATTGATTTTACAATTGCCGGTTATAAGGACGAGTTGGAAGGAAAAAACGTTTATGAGTCGCGCGTACGACAAATTAATCAGTATATGACCAAGTAACCGCCGGAAATTGGATTCAATGAATCAACAGAATATTAAAGAAAATATTTTTCACCTCATCAAGGAGTATTATAGTCTTGAGTTTAAGCGCAAGCCCTTTATACCCGGTGAGACCCGAGTTCCTGTCAGCGGAAAGGTCTTCGATGAGAAAGAACTTCAATTTATGGTGGATGCCGTTTTAGACGGTTGGTTCACATCAGGGAGATATAATGATATTTTCGAAAAAAAACTGAAGGAATTCATAGGTGTTAAACATCTGCTGACCGTAAATTCCGGGTCATCTGCAAATTTGGTTGCCTTCGCTTCCCTTACAGTTGATGAGTGGGGCGATCGTGCGATTCGACCCGGTGACGAAGTCATCACAACAGCCACATCATTTCCTACCACCGTAAATCCCATTATATTATATCAGGCAATTCCGGTATTTGTGGATATGCATTTGGCAACTTACAACGTAAATCCGGAAAAAATAGAAAGTGCTATAACTGAAAAAACAAAAGCGATTGTAATGGCACATACATTGGGAAACCCTTTCGATCTGGACAGAGTGAGGCACCTTGCCGACAAATATAATTTGTGGTTAATCGAAGATTGTTGTGATGCTCTGGGAGCCACATTTCGCAATCAGCATGTCGGAACCTTCGGCGACATAGGGACTTTGAGTTTCTACCCAGCTCACCACATTACAATGGGAGAAGGTGGAGCCGTATTTACCAATAATTCAAAATTGAAAAAAATTATGGAGTCCGTCCGTGATTGGGGTAGAGACTGCTGGTGTATCCCTGGTAAGGACAATACCTGCGGTAAACGTTTCGAGTGGCAATTGGGAGGGTTGCCGCAAGGTTATGATCATAAATACATTTATTCCAGACTTGGGTACAATCTTAAAATAACGGATATGCAGGCGGCGTTAGGATTGGCTCAGTTAGATAAACTGAATGAGTTTATTCGCAGACGCCGGTATAATTTTACGCGTTTAAAGGAAGGGTTACGCGGATTGGACGATAGAATAGTTCTTCCTGAATTTTTGGATCATGCGGATCCGTCGTGGTTTGGGTTTTTGATTACATTAAAGGATAACCGGGTCAAAAGAAATGTGATCGTTGATCGTTTAACACAAAAGAAAATCGATACACGTCTACTATTTGCCGGGGACCTCACTAAACAACCGTATTTGAAGAACGAATCTTATCGGATTTGTGGCGATCTTGAGAATACGGACCGTATTCTGCATCACACATTTTGGGTCGGTGTAACTCCGATGATTGATGATGCCATGTTGGATTATATGATTCAGACAATAAGGGAATGTTTTAATTAAGCCATGATTAGACGCCACAAAATTGTCGAGGAAGATTTAGATCGAATTACCCAATCAAATCTAGCCTGGAAAAGATTTGAAGGGAAAACGATTCTGATCACGGGTGCGGGTGGATTTCTTCCGGCGTATGCGGTAGAAACTATAATGCGTTTGAATGAGCGTATATTGAGTAAGCCGGCGTCGGTTTTGGCTTTGGTCAGAGACGAAACTAAAGCCAGAAAGCGATTTGCTTGCTATCAATCAAGAACGGAATTAAAATTTATCGTGCAGGATGTGTGCGAACCGATTGTATGGGACAGTCCGATAGATTTTATCATTCATGCCGCCAGTAACGCAAGCCCGAAATATTTCGGAATCGATCCGGTCGGGACATTGACCGCCAATGTCATTGGCACCCATAACCTATTAGAGCTGGCCCGCATGAAAAGATCACAAGGCTTTCTTTTCGTAAGCAGCAGCGAGGTTTATGGCCAAGTAAATGCTGATTCTATTCCTACCGGTGAAACCACGTTCGGGTACCTTGATCCGGCCCAAGTGCGTTCGTGTTATGCAGAAAGCAAACGTATGGGCGAAACGATGTGTGTATCGTATGCAAGACAATTTGAAATTCCAACCAAGATCGTTCGTCCGTTTCATACCTACGGTCCGGGAATGCATCTTGATGACGGACGCGTATTCGCTGATTTTGTTGCCGATGTAGTACGTCATCGGGATATAGTCATAAAAAGCGACGGGAGTGCATCCAGGTCGTTTTGTTATCTGGGCGATGTGATCGAAGCTATTTTTACGGTTATGTTGGAAGGAGAAATCGCCAGACCTTATAATGTCGGGGACGAACAGTCTGAGCTAAGCGTCGCTTCATTGGCGGAACTTCTGGTCAATTTATTTCCGGAACGGAATCTGAAAGTTGTCAAACAAAAGGTTCCGTCCGATAATTCATACCTTGCAAGTCCGATCAACAGAATTTGTCCGGATACGAGAGCCGTTCGGGGTTTGGGTTGGAAACCGGTTACATCAGTTACAGAAGGTTTCTTGCGAACTGTTAGGAGTTTTGAATGAAGTTGAACGATTTAAATTCACTGTATCATACCAAGGCGATCACGAAATCGGAGTATATTGACAGGATGTTTGACCGGCACAAATCGTTGTTCGAATATGCTCAGTTTCTGAGCCATACCGATGTGGCGAAAATCGAGATCAAAAATGCACAAGTCATTTTTACTATCCGAGCCGCTGGAGAAGAGGTTCACCTAGTGTGTGCCCCGGACGATAAACGCTCAACGCCCATCGATACCCTTAACTTTGGGCAGTATGAGCCTGCAGAAACGAAAATAATGCTGAGCTTGATTAAAGAAAACACGGTCTCTTTGGATATTGGCGCCAATATCGGGTTTTACTCCATTCTTATTGCCCGCAGATCCAGAAAAGGCCGGGTGTTTGCTTTTGAACCTATCCCGACAACATATCGGATGCTGCAAACTCATATAGAATTGAACGGGATATCAAATATCGACACATACAATTTTGGTTTTTCCGAGATAGAGCAAGAGGTTAGTTTCTATTTTACACCGCACTTGAGTGCTGCCGCATCGTTAAGCAATATTATATCTGATTCTTCGGTTGAAGAAGTTACCGGTCGAGTCAGAAAATTAGATGATTGGATAAAAGAAAAGAATGCGATAATAGATTTTATTAAATGTGATGTAGAAGGCGCGGAGCTTTTGGTCTTTCGTGGAGGTTTGAACACCATCAAAACACATCAACCCATTATTTTCTCCGAATTGTTGAGGAAATGGGCGGCAAAGTTCGGGTATCATCCCAATGATATTATTAATCTGTTATCACCCCTGGGCTATGATTGTTATGGTATTGGTTCTCAGAAACTGAACCAAATCACTAGGGTACAAGAAAACACGGAAGAGACTAATTTTCTATTCTTCCATCGCATAAAACACCAAAATGAGATTGGGATGTTGAGGCAAGAAGGTTTATTTTGAAGCAAATCCGGTTGTGTGGTATTTCGCTTTTGATTCCTTGATGAATTTCATTATGCCGTAAATTAAAGATCAGAGTTAATTCCGTTTAAAATCCAGTCGGAGTATCTGCGGTGAATTCGATTGAGTTAGCAAAAAAAATCAGAGTCATATCTCTGCAATTGGCCCATGATGCCAAGGCGTCTCACCTTGGGGGTGCGCTTTCGGCTGCAGATCTGCTTGCAGTTCTGTACACAGATATATTGCGGTTCGATCCAAAGCGGATTTTATGGGATGAACGGGACCGATTCTTATACAGTAAAGGGCATGCCTGTACGGCATTATATGCCGTATTACAAGAGACCGGGTTCTTTGAAAAGAGATTTTTGGATAATTTTTCTAAAAACGGAAGCGTGTTGACAACGCATGTTAATCACAGCGTTCCCGGTGTAGAGTTGTCCACAGGGAGCCTTGGTCATGCTCTACCAATCGCCTGCGGGATGGCGCTTGCCGCAAAAAAGAAAAATATGAGCTATCGGGTTTTTGTCATGCTGAGCGATGGGGAATTGGATGAGGGATCCAATTGGGAAGCTTTTCTTTTTGCAGCGCATCACCGGCTTGATAACCTGACTGTCATTGTAGATTACAATAAAATCCAGAGTTTTGGTACTACGGATGAAGTAATCGGCTTAGAGCCATTAGCAAAAAAATTCGAATCCTTTCGATGGCATGTCAAGGAAGTGGACGGTCATGACCACAACACAATCCGCAATGAGCTTAAATCCGTTCCCTATACGCCCGGTAAACCTTCCATTGTTATTGCACATACTGTCAAGGGAAAGGGAGTAGATTTTATGGAAGGTAAGCTTATGTGGCACTATAAATCGCCATCCAGTGAACAATTGGAGATCGCCATTAATCAATTAGAGAATAAGACCTGATGCGCAACGCATTTATAACCCGGCTTATCGAAGAGGCAAGAAAAGACGAGAAAATATTTTTGATCGTAGGTGATTTAGGTTTTTCAGTGGTTGAGCCGTTTCAAAATGAATTTCCCGATCGATTTCTAAATGCCGGAATTGCCGAACAGAATATGACAGGGATCGCAACGGGATTGGCCAAAGAAGG
>CAZHUW010000112.1:0-11067 GCA_964535295.1 uncultured Bacteroidota bacterium | reverse complement strand
TAACGCCGGGCAGGGTGAGAGGAAATACGGTGACGTCCGACTGATAGGTGGTCTGCGCATTTAATACCGGTTCGGGCAGGTATTTCGAATTGAGATTTTTCAGGCGCAGTTCGAGGATGTTGTCGTACAATTTGATCTGTTTGCTCAGAGGAAACTGTTCCATTGCCCTCTGATAACATTCCTCAAGCCGCAGCGTATCGCCCGGCGGCGAGAGGAACAGCCAGTATAAAAAAAGGATCTTCATTTTTTGTATAATCCGTTTAATATGAATTGGGTCATTTGTTCTTTTCGTTGTTCGATGAATCCGTCAAAACCGTTCTGATCAAGGCCGAATAATGTGTGCAGCATCGGCTTGGCAACAAAAGGGAAAATGCAAGCCGCAACGATCGTCACCATGAGCTGCAGCGGATCGATCGGAATATATTTTCCGGAATCAACGCCTTCCCGGATCTGGGCGAAGAATTTCTGGGGCCGCATCAGAACGTTATTTGCAACAAACTGTTTCATTCTTTCAGGATTTTGAGTGAGTTCGTGCAATACGAATCCGGGCACATACGGATTGGCGCTGATAAAGTCAATATAATTGTGTATCAATCTTTTGATCTTTTCAGCCACGTCAAGATCGGATTCGATGATCGAGATCACAACCGGGAACAGTTTCATTGCGGCTTCTTTGAAGACCGATTCAAAAAGATGGTCTTTGCTGCGGAAATAATAATGAAGCATGGCTTTATTGATCTGCGCCTCGTCGGCTATTTCCTGCATTCTGGCCCCGTCGAAGCCACGGCGATGAAATATCTTTTTTGCCGCTTCTTTTATCTTGTTTTCAGTCTCTGACTCTAAAGTGTTATTATTAAGCATTTTATATAAATTAATTTTTTGGTTTAACCAAACAGTTAATGATAATATAAAGTACAACTCAGCGTTTGTCAAGAAAAATTCTTTAAGACTTGCGAATTCTGATAAAAAAGGCTAATTTTAGTTCAATAAAAAAATTGAACATTTAATATAAACAAAGAATTAAGGACATCATGGCGGATAACAAAATAATCTTCTCAATGGTCGGGGTCGGCAAGATCCACAAGCCGAATAAACAGGTTCTTAAAGATATCTATTTATCCTTTTTTTACGGTGCAAAGATCGGCGTTCTGGGCCTCAACGGCGCCGGAAAAAGCACGCTCCTGAAGATTGTTGCCGGTGTGGAAAAGGACTATATTGGCGAGATCACATCCCAAAAGGGGATCACGTTTGGTTACTTGCCTCAGGAACCGGAACTGGATCCAAAAAAGACCGTCAAACAGATCGTTGAAGAAGGTGTTCAGGAAACCGTTGACCTGCTCAGAGCATACGAAGCCGTTGCACATCAAATGGCAGAACCGGATGCTGATTTTGACACTTTGTTGGAAAAACAGGGAAAACTCCAGGAAGAGATCGAACATAAGAACGCCTGGGACCTGGACAGTAAACTCGACATGGCCATGGACGCCCTTCGTTGTCCGGATGGGGATGCACTTATTGGCATTCTGTCCGGAGGTGAAAGGCGGCGAGTTGCGCTCTGCAGGCTTTTGCTTCAGGAACCCGACGTTTTGCTCCTGGACGAACCCACCAATCACCTTGACGCCGAGTCGGTTTTCTGGCTGGAACAGCATTTGGCCCAATATAAAGGAACTGTGATCGCTGTCACGCACGACAGATACTTTTTGGATAACGTAGCCGGGTGGATTCTGGAACTTGACCGCGGCGAGGGTATACCTTTTGAGGGTAATTACTCCTCATGGTTGGAACAAAAAAGAAACAGACTCCAAGTTGAAGAAAAACAAGCATCAAAAAGGCAAAAAGCCTTAGCCGAAGAGCTCGAGTGGGTTCGTATGAACCCAAAAGGACGCCACGCCAAGAGCAAAGCACGTATTGCATCTTATGAAAAGATGGTAAGCGAGCAAAATGAAAAACGAAACGAAGATATAGAGATCAACATTCCTCCTGGGCCACGGTTGGGAAATCTGGTGATAGAGGCAAATAAGGTTTCCAAAGCCTATGGTGATAACCTTCTTTATGAAGATATGAGTTTTTCACTTCCACCGGGAGGTATCATCGGCATCATTGGGCCAAACGGCGCCGGCAAAACCACCCTATTCAAGATGATCACAGGCCAGGAAAAACCGGATTCCGGAAGTTTCAAGATCGGAGATACGGTCAAGCTCGGTTACATTGATCAAAACAGACCTTTGGACAATAATAAGACCATCTGGGAGGAAATTTCAGGCGGCGATGACATGATCATGCTCGGAAACCGTGAAGTGAACTCTCGTGCGTATGTGGCACGATTCAATTTCAGCGGCAGCGATCAGCAGAAAAAGGTGAGCATGCTATCGGGCGGAGAGCGAAATCGTGTCCATTTAGCCAAAATGCTGAAGGAAGGGGCCAACGTTTTGCTTCTGGACGAACCTACAAATGATCTCGATGTCAATACACTCCGGGCATTGGAAGAAGCGCTGCTGGAATTTGCCGGTTGCGCTGTCGTAATTTCCCACGACCGGTGGTTTCTGGACCGCGTTTCGACCCATATTCTGTCGTTTGAGGGAGATTCCAAGGTATATTGGTACGACGGAAACTTCACGCAATATCATGAAAATTATAGAGAAAGAATGGGTATTGAGGCGGACCGCCCGCACCGTATCAAGTACAAAAAATTAACCAGAGATTAATTTTATGGAACTTACGAGTAATTTTTCATTCAGATCCCTCAATCCGGCTACTGAGCAAGTTATTGATAATTATGAAGAAACAACGTATAATGAGGCCATAATTGCCGTTGAAACGGCGCGCCAGTCTTTTAAGGTATGGAGCCAGACAAGTTTTGCCGAAAGAGCCTCATTATTACGAAAAACCGCCAATATACTGAGATCGAAGAAGGACGAATTCGCCAATCTCATGGCTATCGAAATGGGAAAACCTCTCAATCAGGCCGTTGCCGAATCCGAAAAATGTGCCTGGGTATGTGACTATTATGCTCAAAACGGTGAAAAATTTCTCTCCGATGAAATGATCCAAACGGATGCCACCAAAAGTTACGTTTCTTTCAGGCCGACGGGAGCAGTGTTAGCCATCATGCCGTGGAACTTCCCATTCTGGCAGGTGATCAGATTTGCGGCCCCAACGCTCATGGCAGGCAATGTTTGCCTGCTCAAACATGCTCCCAACGTTACCGGATGCGCCTTGGCCATAGAAAAGCTATTCGCGGAGGCCGGTTTTCCAAACGGAACTTTTCAGGTTCTGAAATTACAACCGGATACTATTGCTAAACTCATCGAACATCCTTTCATCAGCGGCGTGACGTTGACCGGCAGTACGCGCGCGGGAAGTTCAGTTGCAGAAATTGCAGGCAGGCATCTCAAAAAAACTGTGATGGAATTAGGCGGCAGCGATCCGTATATCGTGCTGGAAGATGCCGATATGGAAAAAACCATCGCGTCGTGCGTGACCGGACGTATGAACAATACAGGCCAAAGCTGTATTGCCGCGAAAAGATACATCGTTATCGAATCGGTCAGAAAACAATTCGAAGAGATGTTGGTTGAAAAATTCAATAAGATCACATTCGGAGATCCTCTTGCAGGAAATTTTGACATCGGACCGATGGCGAGGAAGGATCTGAGGGACCAACTACATACGCAGGTGGAGGGAAGTATTTCCCGGGGCGCAAAACTGCTTTGCGGAGGACGCATTCCGGATGAAAAAGGTTATTTCTATCCGGCTACGATACTAACGGATGTCAAAAAAGGGATGCCTGCATATTCCGAAGAAACATTCGGGCCGGCGGCGTCCATTATCTCTGCAAAGGATGAAAAAGAAGCCATTCGTATTGCAAACGATATGAGTTTCGGCCTCGGCGCCGCGGTTTTCACGCGAGACGTTGATATGGGCGAGTATATGGCAAAGAACCTGCTGAACGCCGGTTCGTGTTTTGTAAATGCGTTCGTCAAGTCAGATCCTCGCCTGCCTTTCGGCGGAACCAGGATGTCCGGCTACGGACGGGAATTATCCATGTTCGGCATCAGGGAATTTGTAAATATAAAGACGGTCTATGTCGCGTGATCATTGGCTGTTAAACCGAAAAAAAATCGAATTTAGTACTAAATAGAGAGAATGATAATGAAAAAACTATTTTTTATAATTTTCACTCTTGTCCTGATCTCCTGCGGAAAAGAAACAACCAAAGAAGCAACCGGCCTGAAATCCCCGTCCGATTTTTTCCCAAGTGAAAGGGCCAAAGTCCTGGTCGTCGGAACTTTTCATTTTGACTATCCAGGACTTGATGTTAATAAAACCGCAGATGAAGATAAGATCGATGTTTTGAAGGAACCGAAAAAAAACGAAGTTACAGAGGTGATTGAATATATAAAGAAGTTCAAACCTACAAAAATTGCGATTGAAGCTTTTGATAAGTGGAACGCCGGAGAAAAGCTGAGGAAATACAAGACAGGTCAATTCAGGGATCAAAGAGACGAGCGTTTCCAGCTGGCGTGTCGAATTGCCGGCGAGCTGAAATTAGATACACTCTACAGCATTGATGCACGATCACTTGATGACGAACTTTACAAACTGGATACAGCCTATTTTGAAAGACTATTCAAGGATTTCGACTTTAAAAGTGATGACCCATTCAATGGAATGACGGCAAAATGGATAGAATACAGCAATAAAGCCATTCCAAAAACGAATCTCCTGGAATATTTCAAGTATTCCAATTCACGGAAAATGCATCAAGCCGATTTCGGCGCTTATCTGGTCGGCGATTTCAAGCTCGATAACGGGCGCGGCGCGGACATCCTATCCATTTGGTGGTATAACAGGAACCTGAGAATATTCAGAAAATTACAGCAGATCACCGAAAGCCCCAATGACCGGATCCTTGTCATTTTCGGAAACGGACATGCCGCAATTCTAAGACAATTTCTGGAATCTTCACCGGAATATGAATTTGTCGAATTCGACAGCCTCTAAATATTTGGAGACTGTTGCATTAGTTCATTTCCGTCATTATGTTTCTGAATGGCATCCCGCAAATCACACAGAGTTCAGGTTGGCAAGCGAACGTTTGAATTATCCAACCTCGATAAAGTACTGTACCCTGATGACCACATCGTCAAAGCGGAATTGGTGGAGTATTACCTGAAACTTGCGCCCACGATCCTCTCGCATTTGAAAGGCCGGCCTTTATCGCTCGTTCGTTATCCGGATGGAATTGGCGGGGAGATGTTTTTTCAGAAGAACAAACCCGACTGGGCGCCGGACTGGCTGGAATCGGTTAGGCTCGGAAGCGGCGATGAGAAAAAAGAATATGTGATCGCGACCGAAGAAGCATCACTGGTCTGGCTGGCCAACCTTGCGTGCATCGAGCTTCATCAAATGCACGCACGCGCTCCGAACTTCGACAAACCGGATTACATGGTCATCGATCTTGATCCGCCGGACGGTTTTTCTTTCCCCAAGGTTGTTGAACTGGCTTTTGACTTGAAACTCCATATCGAATCCTATGGTTATTTTCCGTTTGTCAAGACCACGGGGCGAAAAGGTCTGCATCTCGTCATGCCGATCGAACCTAAATGGACATTTGAAGAGGTCTTTGAAGCCGCCAAAGCGGTAGCGCAGCCGTTTGTGGAAAGAAATTCAACACGAACCACACTGCACATCCAAAAAGAATACCGCAAAGGACGCGTACTCATTGACATCTATCGTATTCGCCCGGGTCAAACCACCGTTGCCGCATACAGTGTTCGCGGCCTTCCCGGAGCGTCTGTATCAACCCCGCTCACTTGGGATGAATTGGAACAAACCGAAAAGTCGGTCGAATGGAATTTACACACGGTTCCGAAAAAAGTTCTTTCCACCGGCGATCCATGGGAAACAATGGCCGCTTTTGCAGTGGAATTGCACACGCACAGGAAAAAATCTGTTCCTGCCAGCAAAAAACTCAAACCTTCCGATAAACGCAAAACGCCTGAACAGTTAGAATCTTATTCAAAAAAAAGGAGTTTCGATAAAACTCCGGAGCCTCAGCCGGAGATCGTTTCGGGACAAGGTTCTGCTTTTGTCGTACATCGGCATCACGCTTCCAGGCTGCATTACGATCTGCGATTGGAAAAAGACGGCGTACTGAAATCATGGGCGGTTCCGAAAGGGCTTCCGCCGCGCCCGGGAGTCAAACGCCTAGCCGTTGCAACGGAAGATCATCCGCTGGAGTACCTTAATTTTGAAGGAGCTATTCCGAAAGGCGAATACGGAGGCGGGCAGATGTGGGCGTACGCCACGGGCAAATACCAGATCACCAAAGAAAAAAAGAACGGGTTTTACTTTCGTCTCTACAGCCGTGAACTCAACGCCGAATACCGCATTCATCTGATGAAAGAAAATCAGTGGCTGCTGGAACGAGTTGATACTTCACAGATCGATTGGCTCAACAATCCCATCGAACCGATGCTGGCGGAACTTGGCCATGCAGTTCCAAAGACGAGCGATTACGGATTTGAGGTCAAGTGGGACGGCATCCGCGCGTTGATCGCCGTTGATGAGGGAACAGTCCGCATTCACAGCCGAAATCATATGGATATAACGGCGCAATTTCCAGAACTATCCGCTCCTGAGTCTTTTCGGGTCAGCGGAGCGCTTTTTGACGGCGAGATCGTCTGTCTGGATGAGGCCGGAAAACCAATCTTTAAAAATGTCATCAACCGTATGCAGCAAAAGGGAGAGAACCCGATCGGACGGGCCAAAATTAAATTTCCCGCTATATGCTATCTGTTCGATCTGCTTTATCTTGACGGACGATCGGTCATTCACGAACCGCTGGAACGGCGCCGTTCGTGGCTGGCGGATGTGGTCAAAAAAGATTCGGCCTACAGAGTAAGCGAAATGGTTGATGAGGGGAATGAATTATTTGAAGCGGCAAAACAACTCGGGCTGGAAGGTATCATGGCGAAAAGAAAAAACAGTCCGTATTTGCCAGGAAAAAGATCGGACCATTGGCTGAAAGTTAAAACACGGCAAACGATGGATGTGGTGATCATTGGTTATACGCAAGGCAAAGGGGATCGCGAGACGACTTTCGGCGCCTTGCATATTGCGGACAAGGCTAAAACCGGATTACGCTATCTGGGTAAGGTAGGAACCGGTTTTGATGATAAATTGCTTAAATCCATTCATGCTCAACTTCTCGATGTTCCGACCATCAAAAAACCAATTCAGGAAAAACCGCTCGATGAAAAAGTCACAACATGGATCGAACCTAAACTGGTTTGCGAAGTTCAATATGCGTCTTTTACGAAAGATGGAATGCTGAGAGAGCCAGTATTTTTGAGGATGCGCGAGGATAAGTAATACATTTCCCGCAGATTTCGCTGATTTTCGCAGAATGAACTCGGTGCGAATTTGCGAGATCTGCGGGAGAGAGTTCTTGCCGCTTTGTGAAAAGCAGAACTTAATCCCATATTTTTACTGGACTTTTCTAAACCTCTGCCTTACATTTGATTTACACAACCAATACCATAAGAGGTGTTTCTATGAGAGCGATATGGAAAGGTCATATCCGGTTTTCGCTGGTCACGATTCCCATCCGTATTTACAACGCAGTGGACTCCGATCAGAAGATCAGTTTTAACCAACTTCATAAAGAAGATAATGGGCCGGTCGGTTATGACAAGAAGTGTAAAAAGTGCAACAAAGTTCTGGCCTCCGACGAGATCGTCAAAGGTTATCAGTACGAGCCGGAACAATACGTCATCATACAGCCTGAAGATATCGAAAAGATCAAACTCAAAAGCACGCGCATTATCGAAATAGCGGGTTTCATTGACGCGAGTGAAATTCACGAGACCCTTTACGAATCGCCATATTTTGCAGGGCCGGACGGAATGGTTGCGGCAAAAACCTACGCGCTGTTAGCGGAAACTTTAAAACAAAGCGGCAAAGTGGGTATAGGCAAAGTCGTTTTACGCGACCGCGAAGATGTCGTCATGATCGCGCCGCAAGGGCAAGGGCTTCTATTACATAAACTACGCCATCCCAGCGAAGTAAGAAAGATCGAGAATGTTCCACAGATCGAATCGGTGAAGATCAATAAGGACGAACTAAAACTGGCGATGAACCTGGTCGAATCGATGACGACCGAAATGAAAGACATGGATCTGACCGACCATTATCATGAAGCTCTGCGCGATATGATCGAAGCGAAGATCGCCGGTAAAGAAGTTGTCACGGTAGCCGAAGAAGAAAAACCGGTTGTTGACATCATGACGGCATTAAAACAGAGTATCGAACAGGCGAAGTCGCAAAAGAAGCCCATGGAAAAAGCCAAGGGCGAAAAACAGGAAGCGGCGGAAGTCAAACCGAAAGCAAAAAGAAAATCAGCGTAAATGGATTAACCACGGAGACACTGAGAACATAGAGTCCACAGAGCTTTTTTCCGAGCTCTCTGTGTCTCCGTGGTATGGTTTTTTATCATGGCCAATATCATCAAATTTCCCATAGCCCCGTCAAAATTCGGTTTCAAGCGCGTAAAAAAAAGCAAACGCGATCCGGAATCGCACGGGCAGATGAATCTCTTTTCATCCCCCAAAGCCAAAATTCTGACGCTCACGCCCCAGATGTCGCTTTTCGAAGAAGCGCTGATGCGGGATGAACGGGGTGAACCGGAAGCGGAAGGATTTTATCTCAAAGCCATCGAAGCGGGCGACAATGCGGCCGATGCGTACTGTAATCTCGGCATTATCGAATCGCAAAAAGGCGATACGGCCAAAGCCTTTGACTGCTTCACCAAATCGCTTGAACTCGAACCACGCCATTTCGAATCGCAATATAATCTTGGAAACCTTTATTTCGACATGAACGATCTACGGCTGGCCAAAATGCATTACGAACTGGCACTGACGATCGATCCCAACTTTGCCAACGCATATTTCAATCTGGGACTAGTTCAGACCATGCTCGAGGACTACCCCAACGCTATTTCGCTTCTGCGGCATTACCGGAGCCTCGCCGCGGAGGATGAAGGCATAAAAGCTGACGATCTGCTTTCTACGCTGACACGGTCGCTCAACGCCACGCGATGAATTATCCGGCAAGTCACGCTGCCATCTTAAAGTCCGTCTAATTATTCCACCAAAAATAATTAATAATCCTTGTCCCCGATATCGGTCACAACCTTGGAGATACGATGCCAATTCACAATCACGAAAGCCACAGCGTCCATCACGCGCAATCCGCACATGCAAACGAAACATATAACCGTGCCTATGCGGAGGCCCAACCAGACGTTGGCCGTTCGGTCATTTCCATTGACCTCGAGGCCAAAGAGGTCGATTGGACTATACTTGAAGGAACAACGGTCAAAGGCTGGGGCTTGAACGGTATGGTACCGGGTCCGACTATCGAGGCCATGGTCGGTGACGTACTTGAAATTCGCCTTACCAATAACCTTACAGAGCCAACGGTGGTACACTGGCATGGCCTACGTATTCCGGCGGGGATGGACGGAACGCAGATGGTGCAAAGGCCGGTTGCTCCCGGCAGTAAGTTCGTCTACCGGTTCAGACTCCCGGATGCCGGCACATTCTGGTATCATTCTCATTATAATGAGATCATACAGCTTGAGCGTGGTTTGTACGGAGCGTTGGTGGTTCGATCACAAGATGAGCCGTGCTTCGATCATGAACGTGTGTTGATCTTCGATGATATCGAACTCGAAAAAGGTGGGACGATTAAGGCGCCTGGCGGGTGGATTGAATCGCATGATGGACGTGAAGGAAACACGAGGCTTGTGAACGGAAAAAAGGAACCGGAGTTTACGATTTCTGCGGGTCAAATTGAACGTTGGCGAATCATCAATGCGGCAAGCGCACGTTATGTCAGACTGTCGATTGGCGGACGCCCGTTTCGAATCATAGGAACCGATGGAGGTCTCATCGGCTCACCCGTCACAACTACTGAAGTTCTTCTGGCGCCTTCTGACAGGGTAGAGCTTGCAGTAGGGCCATTTGAAGAGGAAGAAACGCATCGAATCGAAACGCTGCCATTCAATCGAGGATCCTTTAAAGCACACAAGAAACCGGAATTGTTTGCAACGCTCCACGTCGGACGAAAAGCACCCTCAAAGACGCATGTACCGGATTTGCTACGCCGGATTGAACCCCTTGTTACGGGGCCAGCCACCGTGAGTCGTGAGGTTCGTCTGGGATTCACGCTTGGTCTTAAACATGGAGTCGAGTTCACTATCAACAAGGAACAACACCACCGTGCGGAACCGGTTCGGGTCGGTGAATTGCAGGTCTGGGACGTGGTCAATCGCTCTCCAGTCCATCATCCGTTCCATCTTCATGGTTTCTTTTTTCAAATATTGCAGATCAATGGGAAGCCCCCCGAGTTCCTCTCGTGGGAGGACACAGTAAACGTTCCAGCCTTCGGTAGTGTTCAAATTGCGTGGATGCCGGACGACCGGCCCGGAGAATGGATGTATCACTGCCACATCCTCGAACACCACGAAGCCGGAATGATGGCGCATTTTGAGGTCGTACGATGAAGAGTGTCGAAATCATGAAAAAAGTCTTGTCATTGTCTGTAAAAGCTGCTCTTCTTTTGGTCGCCGCCGTTTTGGGCCTTTTGGTTTTTTCAGGAGTTTCTAATGCGGTCTTGACGTCGCTTGAGAAATATAACCATCCGTTTCCAGGAAAGATGGTCAGAGCGGGTGATACTAAAGTGCACGTCCATACTATCGGAACCGGAAGCGATAACGTCTTGTTACTCAGCGGTTTAGGAACAGCCAGTCCCATACTCGACTTTCAGGTACTCACAAGTGAGCTTCAAAAAAAGAGTCGAGTTACTATTCTGGAATACCCGGGCTATGGGTGGAGTGATGATACCGACAACTTACGTTTGACGGCAAACATGGTTGAAGAAGTCCGACAGGCATTGCGCGAGGCAAGTATTCCGCCGCCGTACATTTTGGTTCCGCATTCAATCTCGGGATTGCAATCTCTCTACTATGCGAACACCTATCCGGAAGAGGTCAAAGGC
>CAZHUW010000111.1:566-11108 GCA_964535295.1 uncultured Bacteroidota bacterium | reverse complement strand
ATCATCTTGGTAAAATAACGGTTCAAAATCTCAACCATCTCTTCCGGCGTCAGGCTTTCGGCCAGGGTTGTGAACCCGCGCACATCGGAAAAAACCAAAGTGACTTCGCGTTTTTCAGGCTGAAACCTGATCTCGCCGGTCGCGTCGTTGCTGATGATCCTTTCAGCGATCTGTTTTGAAACATATCGTTCCAAAGCCGCTTTAAGATGTTCTTTACGACGTTTGTCCTCATAGAGCCTCGCGTTCTCGATCGCGATCGCCGCATGATTGGAGAATGCCTCCAGCAGGTCCACGTCGTTCTTGGAGAAAACATTGGACATCACGTTGGATCCGACGTAGATAACGCCGATGACTTTTTGATCCTTATTTTTGAGCGGCGAACAGATAACGGAGCGGATATGATGGGAAATAATACTGGCGCCGCTCTGGAATCGGTCATCATTCTGCGCGTCAGACGTGAGGATACTTTCAGCGGTCTCGGCAACGCGTTTTGAAATGGTCGTGCTGAAAGTCGGTGAGGACGTACTGATCTCATCTGACTGCATTTTCCTGGAGATCTTCGGAACAAGCTCTTTATTGTCATCATACAACATGATAAAGCCGCAGTCGCCTTTCATGACTTTCAGCCCGAGATCCAGTATGGTCTTGAGGAGATCGTCCTCTTCGAATATCAGATTGATCACTTTCCCGATTTCATACAACACATTCAGTTTTTGCTGAAAATTCTCGGATTCTCTTAATTGATTGTCGAGCACGTGAACCGCATGTTCAAGATCCAGAAATTGAGTACTTATCGTGTTGCGGTCAGCCGTGCCGCTCATGACAAGCTTCTTCAGGGCCTGGAATTTATCCAGCAGAGTGGTTGCCGACATTTCGGCTGTATAACTCGTGTCCGCAGGTTTCTTTGGCGCCGCCGCCGCCTCTTTTGCTTTGTGTAGAAGTTCTTTGTCAAACTCAACGGTTGCATTTTCGTCCGTTATGAATACAAGATCCACGGCGCCGAAATTGATATGATCCTTATGCTTGATCTCTGTGGGCGCTGAAATTCGAACGCCGTTGACGAATGTGCCGTTGGTGCTGTTAAGGTCGGCGAGGAAGTACTGATTATTCTGTTTGGTCAGCTTGGCATGTTTACCGGAAACCATTACGTTGGGAATCAGAAAATCATTTTCCGGCCTGCGCCCGACGGTCATTTCATTTTTCTCAATGACGAAACGGTGGGTAGTATTGTCTTTTTCAAAAAGTACTAATGCCGCCACGTATTCTCCGAATGGTAATGAATGAACTATTTTTTCTGAAACTGTTTTTTAACATCATCATAGATCGGCGTCCATACAGGATTACCGTATTCGGACTTATCCAGTTCGAACTCTTTATCCAGCTTAAATGCATTTACAAAAGCCGTACGGGCCTGCGCCGGATTTTTTTCAATAGCATAAATGAAGGCGAGCAGTTTGTACGCTTCTGTTTTTTTTGACGTTTTCAGATCATCTCTCGTTACCGCGGTTTCAAGCGATCGGGTTGCCTTCGTATATTCGCGTTTATTGTAGAATTTCTTCCCTTCAGCAAAAAGGTCGGATCCTTTGGCGTTAGCTAAAGAAGCTTCTTTCTGAGCGCGTTCAAAGGCCGGTGTCCATGCCGGGTGTCCTAATTCGGACTTTTCCAAGTCAAAACCCTTGTCCATCTTGAATGCTTTTGCAAACTGTTTGTAAGCCGCATCGGTGGCGCCCTGAATAGCATAAATAAAACCTAAATGTTTGTGAGCCGCTACCAGATCATCGGTTGACAAATTCTGTTTGGCCGCTTTCATTAGATGATCTTTTGCCTTTTCGTAATCGCGCGCCTTATACGCATCAATTCCAGTCTGCAGATAATCAATCTTTTCCTTTTTTACGGTCGTTGCTTTATCGCCCTCTGTCTTCTTTGCCGTTTCCTTCGAGGCGCACCCAACGAAGAAGAATAAAAAACACAAAAATAAATATAATGTCTTCATAACTGTTACCCGTTCATTTAGAAATCGTGTTGTAGTGTGGTACTGGACCCGGCATTTATCTTTACTTCCTTCGTTACTGCTCTGTAGGCCGGGTTTTCGATCTTTATTTTATATGTGCCTGGTTTGAGTTCCAGATTATCCAATGGCGGGGACGATCCCATCGGTTTACCGTCAACATAGATCTTAGCCCATGGGTTGACAATGATCTTCAGATAACCGACCGATGCGGCCAGTTTTAAGTCAGATATGTTCTCCTTGTTTTCTATTACGGATATTTTTTTTAATGCCATCAAAGTTCCTTTTTGAACTTTGACCTCTCGAGGCCCTGCCGCAACAGAGTCCAGCTTCAGAGGTGTTTTGCCGACACTATTCCCGTCGATAAATACATCGGCTTCACTCGGTGTGGATGTCACGGACAATGAACCGTAAAGTTGTTCTAAACTTGAATTAAGTTTAAGGACATCCTTGCTATTGATCGTCAATTCCTGTTCGAACGGTTTAAAGCCTTCCTGTTTCATAACGATCTTTTGTTTCCCGAATGGAACGATATAGGTCACGCCGTCCTTTTCGGGCTTTAGCAAAGTCTCATTGAGGAAAACCTGTACCTTTTTTGGATTAACGTCTGCAACAGAGATCGAGCCTTTTTTAACCTGCAATACCGGCGTCGCTTTTACTTCGCGCTTTTTCTTCAAGTCGATATCTTTGTTCTGGCTTTCAAAATTCTCTTTGGAAAAAACCAACGTATGTTTGCCTGCCGGGAATGGGATTTTTTCCAGCGGCGTATAACCGATGAATTTTCCGGTGTTCGTTTGTACCGCAATGATATCCGGTTTGGCGGATACGGTCAGATAAGCCGTATCTACACCCGCGGGAAACTGGATCGGCATCAGTTTCATAGCAACGTCCAGTTTTTTCTGTTCGTTTTCCGCAAAAAGTAATTTTGTTTTAAAATCCTCGTAGCCTTCATGTTTGACCAATAATTCATGTTCGGCTGCGGTAATATTGGAGAGTAATAATTGGCCGTCCTGAATGGTATAATTGGCCGTATCTAATACCGCAGTACCGGTAAGAATATTGAGTGAAACCTGCAAAGAGGATTTGCCGTCAACAGGGACTGCGGCCGTTCCGATTGTCGGAACATCGGCTGTTGATCGGCCAAAGATCAAATAAAGGATGATCGCGCAGACAACCGCTGCCGCACCCAGTATCAGTCCTGTTGGTTTTTTCTTAGGGTCCGTTTGGATCTGGGAAGTTGCAGATGCAGGGGAGGCGGTTGCGTTGGCAGCCGGAGTGGCAGCGGCCATCATAGTTGCGGCTGTCTGGCTCGACATCATCACCGTACCCTGGTATTCAGCAGGGTTAAAAGCCTGAGTTGCTCCTAATTGAGCGCCGGCCGTATTCTTATAGTTTTGAATTTCTCTTCCCATCGTTTCCGCATCGGGGTACCGGTCGGCAGGGTTTTTGGCGATCGCTTTCATCACGATCTGATCGAATTGCGCCGGAACCGCCATATTAGCTATGGAGATCGGCGTCGGGTTCTCATGTACCACGCGATACATGACGGTGGTAATATTATCACCTGGAAAGGCTTTTTCATAGGTCAGTAATTCATAAAACACGGCGCCGATAGAGAAAATATCGGAGCGGTTATCCACTCCGCGTCCGGTGATCTGCTCCGGCGACATATAGCTTGGGGTGCCGACCACCATGCCCGTTTGTGTCGCACTGGTGGACGCGATCTTAGCAATTCCAAAATCCGTGATCTTTGCTATATGATCGGTCGTCAAGACGATATTGGCCGGCTTAATGTCGCGGTGGATCACACCATTCTTATGCGCGTAACCCAGGCCATCGCATATTTGAGTCATAATACTGACGATCTGATCGATCGAGAAAGGGCTTTTTTCGGATATGTATTCATCCAGCGCTTTGCCTTTGATGAATTCCATAGCGATATAGGCCAGTCCTTGTTCTTCACCAACGTCATAAATGGTCACGATATTGGGGTGTGCGAGCCGCCCTGCCGACTGCGCTTCCTGAGCGAACCGCCGTTTGAATTCCGCCAGCTGATCCGGCGCAACACCTTCGGTTTTCAAAGTTTTGAGGGCAACTGTTCTTCCGATCATTGGATCGACGCCTTTGTATACAATACCCATGGCGCCCTGACCCAGTTCTGCCGTTACTTCGTATCTTCCCAGTTTCTTAAGTTCCACGTTAACTCCGATTACGAAAAATGGTAATTGATGATTTTTTTATGTGTCGTGGGAATTTGAATTTTTTTGGATTCGAAAAAAATATATATGAAACGTTCAATATTATCAAGTAATTAATTCGCTTGAGGCCATGAATGTTCGTGATTGGTTATGATCGTTCATCATGCTAAATTTGGTTTAACAGGTTTTACTTTGCTTGATTTTAGATTAACGGATGGATATATTGCCGAGTCCATTTTTTAAGGAGTCTTTCGTGAAAATTTATGATGTGGTAGTAGTCGGTGCGGGAATTATAGGGCTTGCCATAGCGTATGAATTAAAATTACGGAATCAAAAACTCAAGATCCTGGTTCTTGATAGAAACAGTGCTGGCAAAGAAGCGTCGTGGGCTTCAGCAGGTATGCTTGAGCCGCAGCTAAATATCAAAGCCGAAAACGGAGGGGAGGGACTTCAGCGTAATTTTTTTAATTTGTGTGTTGAAAGCCAGTTCATATTCGAGGAATATCTTCGCAGAGTGGAATGGATGAGCAAACAGGAAAGCGAATACCGGAAAGAAGGTATCCTGTATCTGGTACCGCCGGGTGAGAAAGCGGATAAAAAAATGACATGGCTTGCCGGTTTAGGTATTCGAACAAATTATTGGGACCAGGAGGAGACAGAGCGTCATGAACCGGCTTTGGCGGAAGGTTATACGGCGATCCATCTTCCTGATAATCATCAGGTCGATAATCGTAAGCTCGTGCAGGCTCTGCTTTCCGCGTGCGCGCAAATGAAGATCGAGATATTGGAACATAGTGAGGTAACGGATTTCAGCGTTGTTAACGACGCCGTTTCCGTCGCGCATACTCACACGGGGGAGTTCTCTGCCGCACATTATGTCATCACCGCTGGATCCTGGTCGTCTCAATTTCCCGCGCTGCACGGTGTCCTGCCCGAAATTCAGCCCATGCGGGGACAGATCCATTCCATGCAGATGCCGAACCCTCAATTTGTGCGTCATGCCGGACATTTTGACGACCTTTATTATGTTCCGCGTAATGACGGCCGCATATTGATCGGTTCGACGGTGGAAGACGCCGGGTTTAATAAATCGGTTTCGAAAGAGGTCGTGGATGATTTTGTAAAGAAACTGGAAACGGTCATTCCGAACTCGGTGTATTTCAAATCTCTCGAATCATGGTCCGGATTAAGGCCGGCGAGTAGCGACCGATACCCCATTCTGGGCGAAACGGCATTGAGTAATCTTTTCATCGCAACGGGGCACTTCAGGAACGGCATACTGCTGATGCCTATCACGGCAAGACTGATGGCGGAAGTGATGCTGGAACAAAAAGTTTCGCCTTTGATAAAACCTTTCTCGCCTTCACGTTTTTTTCGAGATAAAGTATGATAAAAATGAACCGTTACACAGTACCGGCGTGGATTGCCACTTCGGTCGCGGGAGTCTGGGTCGGTATGTTGATCCTTTTGGGCGTCGGGGTCGCACCGGTCATATTCAAATTCATGGAATCAAAAACCCAAGCCGGATTGCTCAACGGCATCATTTTGCGCAGGATGAATATTATTGAAGCCGTATGCGGATTAATTTTATTATCTGTTTTCTTGTATTTATTTTTGCGCAAAAAAGATCGTTTGCGCGGGGTTCAATTAATCGGCATTCTGCTGGTGTTGATCAATCTCACGTATTACAGTGCGATCATTACGCCGAGAATGGAAACGCTCAAACAGACCATACAGAATTTCGATGTCCCAAGGTCGGAGGATAAACGGCCTGAACGGGAAGAGTTTGACCTGCTGCATAAGCAGTATTCATCACTGGTCACGGTCAATATCATTTTACTGCTCGTCTTATCCTTTATGGCATCGCATACGGTAAAGCAGGATGAGATATGACCGCAGCAATAGACGGTTCGCTGAATCCGAATGAGGCTTATGCTTATTGCCGAGAGTTGGCGCAAAGTCATTATGAGAATTTCCCGGTTGCCTCTTTATTCATACCCAAAGACAAACGGAAATATTTCTATGCGGCCTATGCTTTTATGCGAACTGCCGATGATTTTGCCGATAACACCGCTTTAGAGCTTCATCTCAGGCTACAATTACTTGGTCAATGGCAAAACAAATTGGATAAGTGTTATAAAGGGCAAGCCGAAGATCCGATCTTCATAGCGCTTAAGGATACAGTTGCTGCGTGCGGTATTCCAAAAGAGTATTTTGATAATCTGCTGAATGCATTCAAAGTTGATCTCTTTAAGAACCGATATCAGAATTTTGATGAACTGCTTGAATACTGTTCTTTTTCGGCTAATCCGGTCGGACGCATCGTTCTGCATATTTTGGGATACGGCAATCATCCTGATAAGGAAAATCTTTTTTCAGCCTCCGATTCCATTTGTACGGCTTTGCAGCTGGCTAATCACTGGCAGGATGTATTTGACGATCAGAAACGCGGACGGATGTATTTGCCGCAGGACGACATGCATCGTTACGGTTACACGGCAGAGAACTGGCAGAACAATCTGGTCAATTTACCGTTCAAAGAGTTGATGAAATTTCAGATCGATCGCGCGGGGGCTATATTTCAAAAGGGCAGGATACTACTAGGGCAGTTGAAAAGGCCGGAACGATACGAGATCACGCTGATATGGCTTGGGGGAATGCGTATCCTGGAGAAAATTAAAAATAATGACTGTGATGTTCTCAACCGGCGCCCGACTCTCGGTTATTCGGATTTTGGGCGTATACTATTTCGGCTCATAACTTTTAAACACTGAACGATGGATACCTTTAACCCGACCGTTTCCCAATACGTTCGTCAATCGGAGAGCAGTTTTTATTACCCGATGCTCATGTTCCCAAAAGACAAACGCGATGCGATCATGACGGTTTACGCGTTTTGCCGGTATACCGATGACATGGTCGATATTGTTCGCGCCAATTCGGACCCGTTTGAATTCCTGGAACATTGGAAAAAGGAACTGCAGAACGCATTTGACGGGAGATCGCAGCTGCATTTTTTGAACCGGCTTGTTCATATTGCCCGAACTTTTTCAATTCCGGTAGAATTATTCTTTGAATTGATCCGCGGCGTTGAAATGGATCTGACGAAGAAAAGATATAAGACCTTCGATGAATTGTATGAATATTGCTATCGGGTGGCATCGACGGTCGGTTTGATGACGGTAAGTATATTGGGTAAGAAGAATTCAAGGATAGAGTCCTACGCCGTCAATACAGGTATCGCCGTTCAACTGACCAACATCATACGCGACGTGGCATCGGATATCCAAAAGGACCGGATCTACATCCCGTCGCAGGAATTGGAGAAGTTCGGGTTCACAGAAAATGACCTGCAGCGAAAAGAGGTCAACGCCGCTTTTCTCAGACTCATGCGCGCGCAATGCGATTACGCAAGATCGTATTATGCAAAAGCGGATGACGATTATGCGGCGGAAGGTTCGTACTTTCTGTTTCCCGCGCGGGCGATGCAGAATATTTACCGTCAGCTCCTTTTAAAGACCGAATCGAATCTGGACGGCCTTTTCCATGAAAAGATCTCGTTATCCCTTCCTCAAAAGGCCACGATCGTTGCGAAAACCTGGTGGAATGAAAGACAAAACCCCAAATGACCGGTTCCGGTAAATCAGTGATCGTGATCGGCGGCGGTGTTGCCGGGCTTTCGGCCGCAACGCTTTTGGCGAAGAAGGGATATCGCGTTACACTGATCGAGCAGAGGAACCGCCTGGGGGGCAGAACTTTTTCCATTGAAGATCCTACAACATCGGAAACGATCGACAACGGACAGCATGTGCTGATGGGTTGTTACGCGTACACTTTACGTTGGCTTGACATGCTTGGCCAATTACATCATCTCGATGCGGACCGTAGGATTAGTATTCCGTTTGCCGAGCCGCAGAAAAAACTTTACCCGTTGACGATTCCTGATCTTCCCATGCCGTTCCATTTGATTGCCGGCATATTTCAGTTTAAAAACCTTTCCATTTTGGAACGATTTTCACTCCTGAAGGCAGGATTGTCATTACCGTTTCGGCGTATAGACAAAACGTTTTCGGTTGACGAATGGCTGTCAACGCTTGGTCAATCGGAGAACACAAAAAAGTATTTTTGGGGTCCGGTTTGTCTGGCGGTGATGAATACAACGCCTGCAAATGCATCCGCAAAATTATTTACGGATGCGTTGAAACTCATGTTTTTGGGGAAACGGGATCATTCAAGGATCATCGTCCCTAAGACCGGATTGTCGGAACTTTTTGCCGAACCGGCCGAGAAGACCATACTGCTAAATGGCGGCCGCATCATGCTGAACAGCACGGTAAAACATGTAAACGTGGAGCAGAACTGGGTCAACGGGGTCAAAGTAAAAGATCACGGAACCATTCATGCCGATTATTATTTATCTGCTGTTCCGCCAGGCACATTTATAAAAATGATTGATGCGGAGACAATTGATAAATATTTCAAAGAGAAGTTGTCGTACAGAACATCTCCGATCGTGTCGGTTTATTTATGGCTGAAGGGACCGGTCGCCGACCGGTTATTCGAAGGGCCTTTTATCGGTTGTATCAATACGCATATTCAATGGGTTTTTAAAAAATCGGATCATTTGCTGGAAGTAACGATCAGCGACGGAGCGGAGATCGTGGATTGGGAGCGGGAAAAAATTTTAGACACCGTTGTGGACGAAATGAAGAGATTGTTTTCAGCATTCGATGTTTCATCCGTTGCGCATCATCAGATCGTTAAAGAGCGAACGGCGACTTTTAATCCCTGCCCCGGATCAGAAAATCTGCGTCCATCGGCGGTTACTCCGATTGGGAGTTTATTTCTAGCGGGTGACTGGACGGATACGAAATTGCCGTCAACGATCGAAAGCGCTGTGAAAAGCGGGTTTACGGCAGCGGATATTATTTGTAATGAATTAAAGTCATAAACCACCCCCTTCCCCCTCCTTACGCAAGAATAAATTCTAACTTACAACTAAGTTGATGCGCAAGAAGGGGGACCGAGGGGGTGGTTCGAACACCAGACTACCATGCTCAAAAAAGGCGATCGAATTTCAGAACTGAATTTTGGTGATTCAAAAGGTAAGTCGTACCGGCTGGAGGATTTCAAAGAGAAAAAGGCGGTCGGCTTATTCTTTTACCCGATGGATTTCACGCGTATCTGCACGGCTCAGGCGTGCCATTTCCGCGACCGGTATCAAGAGATCCGCGATCTCGGCGGTGAAGTATTCGGGGTCAGTATGGATGGAAGCTCCGAACACGAAGCTTTTATCACCGCCTATCAATTGCCGTATCCGCTGATCCATGATGAAGAAAAAGTTCTGGGTAAGCAGTTCGGAACGCTTCGTCTGGGCGGGATATTGCGCAACAAACGCGCGACGTTCATGATTTCACCAAAAGGAGAAATACTGGAAGTTATTCACAACGAATTCAATGCGGATGTACACGCGGATCGGTTTATAGAGATATTGCGAACGCTGTGATCAGAGCAGGGGAATGCTGCCGCTTTCGAGGTCGAGGAGAAGTCTTTTTTTATCCATACCGCCGCCGTAGCCCGTCAGACTGCCGTTCTTGCCCACCACGCGGTGGCAGGGAACGATGATCGCAACCGGGTTGCTATGATTGGCGCCGCCGACGGCGCGAACGGATTTCGGATTGTGAATTCGCTTGGCGATGTCGCTGTAACTGACAACCTGCCCGTAAGGGATCTTCAGTAACTGGTTCCATATTTTCAATTCGAACTCCGTCCCGCGCAGATCCAGAGGAACGGTGAATTTTTTACGCTTACCCGCAAAATACTCCTGCAGTTCTTTGTCCGCCTGCTCGATCACCTCATTCGTGCCTTCAACCAAATCCGCTTCGAAAACTTTGCGGAGCTTGCCGGACATTTCCTTGTAACGCTCGGGCAGATAAAATTCCAGAAAACAGATCTTATCCGCAATGGAGCCTAAGACCATTTCGCCAATAGGTGTTTGAATGCGTTTTGAGAGGATGGGGGAGAGCATAGAACGTAGACGTATTATGTGACGCTATTTAAAAACGATTTCATTTTGCTTCGTTCAAAATATAATTCGCTTTTAAATAGTGCTTTCGATAATTATATATTCCGAGTGTAGCAAACGATTTGTTATATGGATGTCTTTCGGTCAAATCCTTTATTAGTCCAAAGGAAATAGAGTTGATAAGTTGGCAAGCAATCGCAAAGTAAATCACATCTCTACCTTTTGCTCCTTTGAGATCAATTGATAACGGGTCATTTTTGCAAATATTTTGTATTTCCAGAATTCTATCATGATCTTTATTGTAACCTTTA
>CAZHUW010000111.1:0-556 GCA_964535295.1 uncultured Bacteroidota bacterium | reverse complement strand
GGAAACCACACCCCATATCCATGACCATAGTTTATTTGACTTCTCATCTTAGACAACCAGTTTCCACCATTTGAGCCCCAATTAGTCAACGCATCTCTTAAATTTTCAATTTGGGATTCAATTTTTTGAGCTTCTGCCAAAGGCAGATCTCTGTATACGCTTATTGATAAATCCCGTAATGCGTCTATAAACTTTTTCCAAAGTCCCTCATGAGATTTATCGTATACAGGATCTTTGTAAAACCTTATCTGCTTCGTTGCTCTGTTTATAGTTACGCAATACAATCCCGTATTTAATGCCATGTGGTTAAAGGAATATGAGGTCGTTACTCTTTTGACTCTATCAAGAGATTGCACATCAAGGTTCATTAAACCTTTACCTACTATTCTTAGAATACAGTGTGCGGAGAAAAATGCTGAATAATACAGTTTTACTAAATTCCACCCTAAAAACTTTGGAGTTTTGCTCTCTTTCTTAATACAGTTTAACGACTCTAGCGCCGCGCAAGACAATCTATTGATGTCAGAAGCCATTGGTTTAAGATATTCTTCATTAG
>CAZHUW010000110.1:0-11116 GCA_964535295.1 uncultured Bacteroidota bacterium | reverse complement strand
TCCCAAGCACATAGAAAATCATGAAAAGAAGAGCTGTTATGAATGCAAGAGCAGAGCCCAAGGCCGCGCCGCGAACGCCCATCCGCGGCATACCGAAGTTTCCGAAGATGAATGTATAATTACCCAGAATATTGACAGCCAGCATGAGCAGGGCCGACATTAAGAATATGCGCGTTTTGCCGATCCCGCTGAAAAAACCGCGCATCGCAAAAAACAGGCTGGATGCCCACAATGCGAGGGAAAGAACGTGAATATATCCGGTCGCGAGATCGACAACATTTTCATGCGTGGAGGTAAACGACATCAGCGTCCTCCCGCCGAAGTACAAAAGGAACATCCCGGCTATACCGACCAAAAATGAAATCGCCATCGCGTTGTCCATGACCTTGCCGCAGAGATGGAATTGTTGTTCTCCGTAACGCCTTGCGATCAGGGCCTGCGAGGCGATCTCAATGGAACGCGTGACCCAGTGAATGGCCCAGAATATGATCGCCGCCTGGCCGGTGGCCGCCAGCGCTTCCGCGCCGAGTCTTCCCACCATGATCGTGTCGGTCAATCCGATCGCGGTAATGGACGCCATGCCCATCACGACGGGAAACGCAAGATGAAGAACTTCTTTGGCAAGATGGCGGTCAATGATGAAAAACGCGATCTTCTTGCCGGTTTGAGAGATCTCGACGGACATATTTTAAGGTTTCACTTTCTGCATAAATATTTGTTCCATGGTCGGGCGGACTTTCTCGATCTTTTGAATATCGGCGATCTTTCCGACGGCCTGCAACAATTGCGGGAAGTTCATATCGTGAGCTAATTTTCCCTCAAGCCCGCTGCCGGACTTGACCGGATCGGCCAGCAGGCCGGCATCGAACAGCCTATCGCGTTCTTTGGAGCCGCATGTGATCCGGATGATCCGGTTGTCCATTTCGTTTTTTAATTCTTCAATGGTCCCATAAGCCGCAACCTCGCCGCGGTTCACGATACATATCCTCTCGCACATTTTTTCGATATGGTCCATCTGATGCGCTGACAAAAGGACTGTTTTGCCTTGTTTTGCCAGATCGTTAATGATATCTCTGAAAAAGATCTGATTCACCGGATCCAGGCCTGAAAAAGGTTCGTCCAGAATGATCAGTTCCGGGTCGTGCACCAGCGCGGCGATGAACTGCACCTTTTGCTGCATTCCTTTTGAAAGTTCATCGCAGGGATTATTGGAAAAATCCTTTACTCCAAATCGTTCAAGCCATTGATCTACGCGCTGTTCGGCATTTTTTTTTGTGACACCTTTCAGCATGGCAAAGTAGACGGCCGTTTCACGAACTTTGCTTTTCTTATAAAGGCCGCGTTCCTCAGGAAGATAACCTATGTGTTCCGTCGATACACCGTCACTCAGTCTTTCTTTGAAAAATATGCGGCCTTCATCCGGTTTGATCATGTTGATGACCATGCGGATCGTCGTGGTCTTGCCGGCGCCGTTGGGTCCCAGTAAACCAAAGACCTCTCCGGGATGAACATCAAAAGAGATGTTCTTAACCGCAACAAATTCGTCATAACATTTTTTCAGATTTTCTACACGCAGCATGTTTTATTCAGACTCCGATCGGCCGATTTTTTTCTCTTGTGAAAGCTGTTCCATATACCGGTCACGAACTTTGTTGAAAAATTCTAAATTGAAAGGCTCTTTGTAGTCTGCAAACGTCCACAAAATGGTCTGGAATGTCGGTTTTTTGTAGATCAATTGCAGATCGGCGTAGATTTTCTTTCCTATATATACCCGATGCGGCAGATTTTTTGTTGTCGGCATGACCAGTTTGGCATTGGCAATATATCCCGGGTCAATATTGACCGTGCGTTTACCGCCAAAATTGAATTCATCTTCGATTTCGTTTCCCAAGATCTTAATATCCGGCATAACGTCGATATCGGCCAATTTTTCAAAGGACACAAACTGCTTTTTTAGCTGTTCACCGAATTCATCTTTGTAATAACCGGTATGGGTGAAATCATAAACGGTTGAACGTTCGTCAATGGATCCCCATTCTTTTTCAATTCGACGGCAAACATTCTCGATCTTCACCGATCCATTCCACAGTAAGGCGGCGATCAGTTTGACTTTGGAAGGTTCGACAATTTGTCCCATAGCTGGTTTGAGTTATAAAATAGAACACGCATGACACGGATCGGACGGAACAAAGCGGATTCAAACTCTCTTTTTAAGGTTCAAAATCAGTAAAAATCCGTTAAACCCGTCTCATCCGTGTGCCATTAGTCAAATGAATATAACCAATTTCATTTTCAAACAAATAAAAAAGCGCCAGATCCGACGCATCGGACACTGGCGCTTTGAACAGCTTTTAGCTTGAACTAAGCCGCTTTCATGACCCGGCCGGATTTGATGCACTGGGTGCAAACTTTGATGCGTTTTAACGCGCCGTTACCCATTTTTGCGCGGACTTCCTGCAGATTGGGCAGCCAACGTCTTTTGGTCTTATTGTTGGCGTGGCTGACGCTGTGTCCGTACATCGGACTTTTACCGCAAACTTCACAACGTTTCATGACTTCTCCTGACGATCAAAATATTGATTTATATTCAATTATAACTTTATTCTTCACCGAAGTGGGCGGTATAATAATATAATTGTCCCCGAAATGCAAGAAATATTTTGAAGATTTTTAAGGTATTATTCACCACGGAGCCACAGAGAACACTGAGAAATACAAAAACCAAAAACGATTATAAAAACTCCGTGATCTCCGTGCCTCCGCGGTAATGAATTATTTTTATGTGTTTACTCTCAAACTCAATTCCCCGATACGTCGTTTGATCCGTTTACGGATCCGGTCATAGGCGCGCATCTGCCCTTTTTCTGCAGAGGTCAAAAGCGGGCGCATGAAAATGCGCTGGAGCAGACGAACGGCCGCGTTGGTTGACTGAGTTTTGCGGACTTGTTTTTCCAGCAAATAAAGCAGCAGAACGTCGTGCATGAGCGCGTCGCTGTCCTTGCGTTCCGGCAGAATGTAAGGTAAATAGGCCTTGGTCAGATCGTTATCGAAACATTTTTTCAGCATAGCGGATAATCCGTACTTAGAGAAGGCAACTTTGGTCAGAGACCGGGAATCGATCGCTTGTTTCAACGCCTTCTCGTCAAAACCCTCTTTGCGTGAGATCCATAACGACGCGCGGTAAGAGTTGAGCATGTTATCCCAGTAATCGATCGGAACTTTTCCGATCTCCCAGATCTCAAAATGGCCGGGGTAGGCCGTGTCAAATATGCGATACATATTCTTTTTGAATATCCGTTCAAAAACCGTAGCCAGGCCGAATCGGCTGAAAGTCTCGCGCGAGATCGTTTTGTCTTTGATTTTCGCCGGAATCTCAAAGGGAGTGATATTGAGTTGTCGGACCATCCAGCGAACGGCGCGAATGGTATTTTTCTGCCCTTCTTCACCCTGCCAGAAACTATTAGGTACGCTGCCTAATTCCCACGGCATGAGTTCGGGATAAGCGAAACCGATGCAGCGCGACACCGATTTATAATGCTGAACGAATAAATACGACAATCCGTTATCGACAAAAGTTTTTTTCGTTACCTTGTCGCCATGCAGAGCGGCGGGAATTTCTTTTCTCGGGATTCCGAGTTTTTCTTCCACAAGCCATTGGATCGCCAAACGCCGGTTACTCTCATCATTCCAGAAACCGTCCTCGACATGCGCCATTTCCCACGGCATCAGGATCTTAGGGTATGCGTTGCGGATAAGCCGGTTCATGGAATAATTGAAATGACGTACTACGCCGGTTAGTCCTATCCGGGACAATTCAGAACAGGTTTTTTCCTTAAGCACATCGATGGGTTTTTTCTGAATTACCGATTCCACGGCAAAGCGGGTCAGCACGGCGCACCGGTTGGCCGTATCGTGGCTGAGAAAATTCATCGGAAATTTACTGTAGATGCCGAGATAGACGTTCTTATAACATCCGATGATCGTCTCTTCGCTCAGATCCTGACGTACATCGATATCTTCCTGTTGAAAAGGAACGCCGTCGGGATACAACCGGCGCATGCGGTCGATCTTTTCTTCGAGATAATCGAGTGACCGGTCGAGCAGGCGGTAGATCTTTTCGTTCCAGATGAATTCCCTGTCCGTGGATTTTTGATTTTGAAATATATGCTGAAGATAATCGAATCTTTCGGGTGACAATTTGTTCTTCAGATAGTCGAGGATCTCAAATTGAGAGAGAGAATCGACAGCAGGTGTTTCTTCTGCCTGCTCGAATTCCACGCTGTAGGCGTCATGGAGTTTATCGAGTGAAATAAAACGGCGTTTACCGACATCCGGGAAGAGTTCTTTACTGAGTTTGTCAACTTCTTCGGCAATGACGCGGGAATAGACCTGGCGGTCAAATTTCTCGGTCTGAATTAGCGAAACCAGGCGTTCACACCCGAATACCGATTGCGCCAGATCGATCGATTCTGCGCTGCCGAGCACGGAGCCGAAGCCCATGGTCTCATGTCTTTGCCTAATGATATCGAGCGCAAGCTGATAGCCGGAATAATAATTCTGAGTGATTTCGTGCGAAGAAAGTTTCATATGATTTTCAGAAGTATCGGCATAGGATGGGTTCGTAAGTTTTATACTGGCGGCATAAGCAGACATAAATACCTCCGGTAATAGATTTCACGATGATCTGAAAAATGGAGTTTGGGGAACGTCGCTTATACTATTATTGCATTATCCTTGCCGATTTTATCCTCTATATTACCAATAGTCGCCGAAAAGATGTGACAGGTATCACACCTTCACGGCAAAATTTATTTATAAGCTAAATACAAATTAAAACGGATTCAATTGATAAAAAATTTTTGACTTGTGTTTTTTTAATGAGTATCATTTGAGGCTTCTTCCCCTTTGAAAAGGGGGTTGGGGGGATTGGTTCTTGTTGAGCATGAAACGATACACAGCACTATCTGAATCATAAAAGAGTAAGTATGAAACGTAAACAATTCGCCATCATTCTCCTTTTCTTCACCGCTTGTGCGCCTTCCACGGTGCAATTCAGTAAAAATGATCCGTTGATCAACATCAACACGATCAGGACCAATCTTGAATTCCTTGCTTCCGACGAACTCGAAGGGCGGGAGGCGGGCACGATCAGTGAAAAAGTCGCCGCCGGATTTATCGCATCGCAGCTCCGCAATTACGGCGTGAAGCCATTCGCATATTCAGGCCCCAAAGGCGGCGCCGACAGCCTCGATTATTTTATGGAATTTGACGCAACGAAGATCAGTGTTCTGCCTGCCTCTTACATTATCTTTCACGACAGCGCGGCCAATAAGGATATCCCGATGACCTATGGGCCGTATTTTGTCAATTTTCATGATCAGCTTGTCAATTGCAATTTCAATGCGCCGGTGGTATTTGCAGGTTTTGGCATCACCGCGCCGGAATACAATTATGATGATTACACCGGACTGGATGTCAAAGGGAAGATCGTTGTCGCGCTGGACGGGGAACCGCAGTCCGATGACGAAAATTATTTCGACGGCGCGATCCAGAGTTCGTACTCCAGCGCGCAATTCTATAAACGGCATCGGGCCAAGGAACTCGGCGCGAAAGCGTTCATCGTTCTGGCTTATGACGGGTTGTTATCCAAATGGGACGATTATATTAATTATTTCCTCGCGAGCAAGATGGTGTTTAACGGCGAATATGTCAGCGCGGACGATCCGGAGCGTATGCCGTATTTTTACGGGAGCAGTAAATTGTTTGAAGAACTTCTGGCTAATAGCGGCCACACATTTGCATCCATTCAGTCGCTTGTGAAAGAAAGAAAAGATCTGCCGCGGTTCGAGATCAGGAAACTGAATGCCAGGCTGAGGATGGAAACCAAAACGACTTCCACGGCGGCCATGAACGTGATCGGCATGATCGAAGGGAACGATCCGAAATTGAAGAACGAATTCGTCGCGATCGGCGCGCATTTCGATCATTTGGGTGTGAACGACAGCGGCGTCGTATTCAACGGCGCCGACGATGACGCCTCCGGCACGACAACGGTACTCGAGGTGGCGCGCGCGTTTTCAAGGTCGCGAGATAATAAGCGTTCGATATTGGTCGTATTTCATGGCGCGGAGGAAAAAGGATTGCTCGGATCGGAATTCCTGACAAGCGAAGATACCCCCAAACCGTTCCAGTTGTCCCAGATCGTTTCCCAGATCAATATTGACATGGTCGGCCGTGAATCGGCGGACAGTATTTTTGTGATCGGTTCGGGCCGGCTGAGCAGCGAACTCAAATCCATGAATGAAAGCGTCAACAAGAAGCTCAAATTGTTCACATTTGACTACACCTTCGACGCCGACGGCGATCCTAACCGTTATTACTACCGCAGCGATCACTATAATTATGCGAAGTTCGGTATCCCGGTTGTCTTTTTCTTCGATGGCATGACGACGGATTATCATAAATCAACAGACGATGTCGAAAAGATCAATTTTCCCAAGATCGAAAAAACCGTTACGCTTGTTTATAATCTAGCCCAGAAGATCGCCAATCAGAAAAGAAGACTGAAGGTGGATGGGAAGTAGACAAATATTACGAGACAGTATCAGTTTGGAACGAAACCGGGTTTCAGAGCGTTTAATGGGTAGGTCATTTGAACCTATGGACTTGTGCAGTACCGCTTTCGGGTAGAAAAATGAAATCCTGCCTTTTAAATTTCCTCCTCTTAACCCTCTTCATAAGCTGTGAAGATCATCGCAACGAACAACATCTTTGGACTTCTTCAACGCCTTATGAACAAAATATGGATCCGCAGACCCTGGACTCCGCATTTATTGTTGCAGAGAATACAGGGTTTATAGACGGCCTCGTGGTCATTCGTAACGGGTTTCTCATTGCGGAGGACTATTACAACGGTTACCGCAGAACCAAACCGCACATTATTGCGTCTGTATCAAAAAGCGTTCTCTCGGCCATCGCAGGGATCGCTTTGTATCGCGGCGATATCGACAGTCTTGAAAAAAAAATACTGGACTATTTTCCTGAGTATATTTATACCGGGATGGACACCAGGAAATATCAAATTACTATCCGGCATTTACTGACCATGCGGATGGGTATTCGCGACGAGTCTGAGGATAATTACGGGGTCTATTGGGCATTGTACGGCTCGCCTAATTGGATAAAGGCCACTATCGAATCTCCGCTGTTTTTCAACCCCGGTGAAAAAATGCGCTATAATACTTTTCAAACGCATCTGCTGTCCGGCATCATAACCAAGGCAACTCAAAAGAGTACGTTGAAATACGGCAAGGAATACCTCTTCGATCCGATGGGAATCGATGTGGACGAATGGAAACAGGACCCCCAAGGGATCTATTTTGGCGGCAATGAAATGTATTTCACTCCGCAGGAAGTTGCCCTGTTCGGCTATCTTTATCTGAAACACGGAATGCTGAACGGAAAACAGATCGTTCCGGCGGCGTGGGTGGATTCTTCACTTTCTCCAAGCACAAATAATCCCCATCCCAACGAATGGGGCGCATTTAAGAACTATAACTATGCGCATTTATGGTGGCTCGGGCAGATCAATGGAAAAGATATGTACATGGGCTACGGATACGGAGGACAGTTCCTCGTCGTTTTTCCGGAATTGGATCTTATCGTGGTTTCAACCGCGAATTATTTCGTTGATCCGGAAATATCTACGATCCAGGAATGGGCCATTTTTGACATTATTTCAAAATATATTCTTCCTGCAATAACCGAAGGATGAATAACCTGATCGGCTTCCCATAAAATTATTTTAAAAACATCATATTTCTCTTGACTTTCCTTGTCTCATCCATTATATTTGCGACTCCTAAAACGATACTCAACCTGCTGGTTTTACTGAACCGAGCAGGCAATGATAAAAAAACCTCCGGTTTTTAAGTCACGACAGAGTTTCACAAAAGAAGACATAAGTTAGTTTAACTGTAATAATTATAGGAATTTATAATGCCTACGATCCAACAGCTTATTCGCAAGGGCCGCACTTCCAAGACATGGAAGACCAAATCGCCGGCTTTGCAGTCTTGTCCTCAGCGACGCGGCGTTTGCACCAGAGTGTATACGACAACACCGAAAAAACCGAATTCAGCGCTTCGTAAAGTGGCTAAAGTCCGTCTGTCCAACAGCATTGAAGTGATCGCCTACATCCCGGGCGAAGGACATAATCTTCAGGAACATTCAATTGTATTGATCCGCGGAGGCCGTGTGAAGGATCTGCCGGGTGTGCGTTATCACATCGTTCGCGGTGTGCTCGATACGCAGGGCGTCCAGGATCGTAAACAAAGCCGGTCAAAATACGGAACCAAAAAACAAAAAGCTGCGGCCAAATAACTAAGTAAACAATTTTAGAGGAACTATGTCTAGAAGAAAAAGAAGCCCCAAACGCAGAATACCTGTTGATCCGAAATTCGGAAGTATGCTGGTTTCAAAATTGATCAACTGCATCATGTATGAAGGAAAAAAGGGCGTTGCCGAAGGTATCTTGTATGACGCACTCGGTATCGTAGAAAAGAAATCCGGTAAGAACGGCTTGGAAATATTGGAAAAGGCTATGAAAAACATAGCTCCTCTTTTGGAAGTTCGCTCCCGCCGCGTCGGCGGAGCCAACTATCAGGTGCCGGTGGAAGTTCGCGCTGAACGCCGTCAAACCCTGGCGATCCGCTGGCTTATCACTTATTCTCGCGAGCGTTCGGGACGCAGCATGGCAAGCAAGATTGCAGAAGAAATATTAGCTGCTTCAAATAACGAAGGATCGGCGGTAAGAAAGCGTGAGGACGTTCATAAAATGGCAGAAGCCAATAAGGCGTTCGCACATTTCAGATGGTAGTGTTTCACTCGAAATGACAAGAAGAAGTTAAAGAAAATAAGGATAGGATTCAGATAAATGCCCAGACAGTACTCGTTAGATAAAACAAGAAATATCGGAATCATGGCGCACATCGACGCCGGCAAGACGACCACCACGGAACGTATATTATATTATACGGGCGTGCTGCATCGTATCGGCGAAGTGCATGACGGCGCCGCGACGATGGACTGGATGGAACAGGAAAAAGAACGCGGTATTACGATCACCTCCGCCGCGACCACTTGTTTTTGGAAGAATCACCGTATCAATATTATTGACACGCCCGGCCACGTGGACTTCACCGTCGAAGTAGAACGCTCTCTGCGCGTCCTGGACGGCGCGGTTGCTTTATTTTGCGCCGTCGGCGGCGTCGAACCTCAGTCGGAAACCGTATGGCGTCAGGCTGACAAATACGGTGTCCCCCGTATCGCTTTTGTGAATAAAATGGATCGCATCGGTGCGGATTTTTTCAATGTTGTGAATATGATGAAAGAGCGCCTCGGTGCACATCCGGTTCCTGTTACTTTCCCGATGGGCGAAGGCGACATGTTCAACGGCGTGATCGATCTTGTGGAAATGAAAGCGATCGTATTTGACGAAGCGTCGCAAGGGATGAAATGGGATGAGACGGAAATACCGAAAGACCTGATGGATAAAGCGCTGCATGCGCGTCAATTCATGGTCGAACAGATCGCCGATTATGACGAAGTATTGATGGAAAAATATCTGAACGGCGGCGAGATCACTAAGACTGAAATTATGAAAGCGATCCACCAGGGAACTCTCCAGTGTGCCATCACGCCGGTTCTGTGCGGATCTTCATTCAAAAACAAAGGTGTTCAGCGTTTACTGGATGCCGTGATCGCGTTTTTGCCAAACCCGCTTGAAACGGGTTCACTCAAGGGCCACAATCCCGATGATCATTCCGTGGAAGTGGAACGCAAGATAGACGACAATGAGAAATTCTGCGCGCTCGCTTTTAAAATTATGACCGACCCGTATGTGGGTAAATTAACCTTCATCCGCGTCTATTCCGGTATGCTCAAGGCCGGTTCATACGTGCTGAACGTTGCCACCGGAAAAAAAGAACGTATCGGCCGCGTACTTCAGATGCATGCTAATCACCGTGAAGATATTGATGCGTGTTACTCGGGTGATATCTGCGCCGCCGTCGGTTTGAAATTCACCAAAACCGGCGATACACTCAGCGCCGAAGATGCGCCGATCTTATTGGAAAAAATGATATTCCCGGATCCTGTGATCGAGGTTGCTATCGAACCGAAGACCAAAGCGGACCAGGAAAAACTCAGCGAAGCCTTAAGCAAACTCTCGGAAGAAGATCCGACGTTCCGTGTATCCTCTAACGAGGAAACAGGACAGACAATCATCAAAGGTATGGGTGAACTGCATCTTGAGATCATTGTCGACCGTATGTTCCGCGAATTCAAAGTGGAAGCCAATGTGGGTAAACCGCAGGTGGCGTATAAAGAAGGCATCACGAAGAAAGTTGAAGTCGAAGGTAAATTTGTTCGTCAGTCCGGCGGGCGCGGCCAATACGGCCATGTCTGGATCGAAGTTGAACCGAACGAACGCGGTAAAGGTTTTGAATTTGTCAACGGTATCGTTGGCGGCGTGATCCCCAGAGAATATATAAAACCGGTCGAAGAAGGTATCAAGGAAGCGATGAAGAACGGCGTTCTTGCCGGTTATCCACTCGAAGATATTAAGGTCAAATTATTTGACGGCTCGTATCACGATGTGGACTCCAGTGAAATGGCGTTCAAGATTGCCGGTTCTATGGCCATTCAGGCCGGTGTGAAGAAAGCCGGAGGCATTATTCTTGAACCGATCATGGCCGTGGAAGTGGTCGTGCCGGAAGACTATCTCGGCGCCGTCATGGGCGATTTGAATTCTCGCCGCGGTCAGATCATGGGAATGTCTCAGCGCAAAGACGCCCAGGTGGTAGCGGCGCATGTACCGCTGGCTGAAATGTTCGGTTACGCTACGACGCTCCGTTCCGCCACACAGGGACGCGCCATCTATACGATGCAGTTTGATCATTACAGTCCTGTTCCTAAATCGGTCGAAGAGCAGTTATTAGAAAAAGTGAAAGCATAAAAACCATAACCACGACAGTGGCAAGATAGCAGGAGATAAAAATCATGGCAAAGGAAAAATTTAATCGGTCGAAGCCGCATATCAATATTGGAACGATCG
>CAZHUW010000109.1:0-11308 GCA_964535295.1 uncultured Bacteroidota bacterium | reverse complement strand
GCTTTGGCAAAATTATGCAGGGCATCGTTGACCATCTTCCGGTATTCTTCCGAGGTCATAACGGGCTTGCCGCAGCCGATAATCGTAAAATTATCCGGCAACAATCCTTCTTTTGCGGAACTGAACAATGCGGGCAATATTTTTCTTCGGGTCAGGTCTCCGGATCCGCCGAAGATGATCATTGAAAAGGTTCCGGCTTTTGCCTCCGTTTTTACTTGACGCAGAGCTTCATCCGCTTGCAACGTGGACATGGGTTCCTCCAAAAAGAATGGTCAAAAATAAAAATCGATTCACTTTCCAAAAAACAACATTTTGAATCCGATGACAATGAGAACGGATCCAAATACTTTCTCTAAAACAGAAGTGGACAGACCTGTTGCTATCTTCGCGCCCAACAATCCGCCTAGAATAAACCCGGCACAAACAAAAGCAGCTACCTGCAGATCGACATAGCCCTGCTTATAGTAGGTCCACGCCGCGAGCAAACCTATTGGCGGCACGAGCAACGCCAGTGTGGTTCCCTGCGCTTCATGCTGACCCATTCCAAACAAAAAAACGAGTGCAGGTACAATGATAATTCCACCGCCAATACCGATCAAACCGCTGAAAGTGCCTGCAACCATTCCAAGAAGTACATAAAGGAATATCTGATTCATAAGTACCCCTTTCCTGAAATTATTTTTTAACTTCGTGCCCGCCGAACTGGTTGCGCATCATCGCCAGCATTTTTGCGGCATAACTCTCCGGCCTGCGGGAATGGAAACGTTCGAATAGTGACAAGGTAATGACCGGCGCCGGAACATCTTTTTCCATGGCTTCCCAGATCGTCCATCGGCCTTCACCGGAATCCGCAACCCAGCCTTTGAGATTCTTCAGATCCGGGTCGGCTTTCAGTCCTTCGGCGGTCAGTTCCAGAAGCCATGACCGTACCACAGATGCATGCATCCAGAGATCGGCAATTTTGGCGACATCCAGTTTATATTCCGAGGCCTTCATGATCTCAAAACCTTCCGCATACGCCTGCATCATACCGTATTCGATACCGTTATGAACCATTTTGACCATGTGACCGGAACCTATATCACCCATGTGCGCGTAGCCGTCAACCGGTCCAAGGGTCTTGAAGATCGGATCAAGATACGTTACTACTTCTTTATCGCCGCCGATCATCATGCAATATCCGTTTTTCAACCCCCACACGCCGCCGCTGGTTCCGACATCAACATAATTCAGACCTTTTTCCCGCAGCTCTTTCCCGCGGCGTACGTCGTCCTTATAGTAGGAATTCCCACCGTCAATGATAATGTCGCCTTTACTCAATAACGGGATCAATTTTGCGATCGTATCCTCGGTCGGTTTACCCGCCGGAACCATGATCCAAACGGCTTTGCGTCCTTTCAATTTGGAAACCATATCTTCCATGGACGACGAGGGTGTCATCCCTTTTTCAGCAATGCTCTTCACCACATCGGCGCTGAGATCAAAACCAACGATATCGTGTTTGTCCTTGAGCAGGCGCTGCACCATGAAGCCGCCCATTTTTCCTAAGCCGATAAATCCGAGCTGCATAAAAACCTCCTTTAGTTGTAATACCTTTAAAAAAGTTAAAATGAACCATTAAAAAAATTGAACACAATTTTCTTTTGTATGGGCAAGAATTGAAAATAGCTGACTGAGTACCTATGGGAATGATGGGATAATTTGTCTAAAATTACTCAGAAAGAAAAGAGAATTCTTTTTAATGAATAATGAGTAATGAATAATATATAACCGTTTCTTTTCATTATTTCATTACTTCTTATTCATGGTTACCCGCCTACCCTTTTGATCTTGTAGCCTAATTGGCCGAGGAAAGATTCGATCTTTACGCGGTGGTCGCCCTGAATTTCGATCTTCCGGTCCTTGACCGTGCCGCCGGTGGCGCACTTTGATTTGAGTTGTTTTGCCAGTTTCTCAATATCCTCGATGGACTCTTTGAACCCTTCAATCACCGTGACGGACTTACCTGCACGCTGTTTGCGGTCCAGCGACATCCGGAGGATATGGCTTTTTTCGTGTTGTGTTTTTTCTAGGATCTCTTCCGGTTCAAAATTCGGATCGGTGGAATATACTATCGTGGATTCATTTTTTTTCATCAAGCTTTTTCCTTTCACGGGCAACCGTGGCTTCAAATTCTCCCGTGGTATCCACAGGCGTGAGGCCGATCAATTGCCGGCCGAAATTCAATGCATCGTCCAAATTACCAAAAAAATGGTCCTCGCCAAGCTTTTTCATGAAACCCGACTGCTCCGCCGCAATCATCGGCTGGGTATGAATATCCGATATCAGCATAAATATCTTGCTTCGCTGACATCTTGCGCGAACTTCATCCAGAGCATGCAGTCCTCCCGCATCCATATACGGAACGAATCGCATACGCAAAATAAGCACCTTCGGTGCCTTCGACCCGAAATTGATCGTGTCATGAAACTTGTCTACGGACCCGAAAAAGAAAGGCCCGTTGATCTCAAAGACTTCGATACCTTTGGGGATAAATCGCCGTTGAACGGCATTAGGATCGGGCAATTCTTCCGAATCTTCCAGATCCGATTTTAATATCTGAATATTCGTCACGTCGGCCATTTGCTTCATGAACAAGAAGGCGGCCAGGATCATCCCGATCTCGATGGCAACCGTCAGATCGATAAAAACGGTCAACAGGAAAGTGGTCAATAAAACAAGGACATCGCTGCGCGGACCTTTCATCACCGCAATGAAAGCATCCCGTTCGCTCATATTATAAGCCACATAAATCAGTATGGCTGCCAAAGAAGCCAGCGGTATCAATCCTGCCCATTTCCCAAAAAGCAACATGATCAGAAGCAATACCGCCGCATGCACGATACCGGCGATAGGCGTTCGCCCGCCGTTCTTTATGTTGGTTGCTGTACGCGCGATCGCTCCTGTAGCGGGAATTCCGCCGAATACGGGCGAAAATAAATTAGCCGTTCCCTGGGCAATGAGTTCCATATTCGACCGGTGCCGTCCGCCGATCATGCCGTCCGCAACGACGGCACTCAAAAGAGATTCGATTGCTGCCAATAAGGCAATGGTCGTTGCGGGCCCAACGAGGCCGGCTATCAGTGACCAGCTCAACGTAGGAAATACCGGCGCCGGCAGCGAGTTCGGGATATCGCCAAACCGGCTTTGAATGGTTTCGATATTAATGTTGAAAAATTGAACGATCATAGTTGAAACGACCAGAGCGACGAGCGAACCCGGGATCTTCTCATTGATGCGGGGCCAAAAGATAATGATCGCCAGCGACAAGGCGCCGATACCCAAAGCATACGGGTTGACCTGATCAAAATGCAGAAAATACGATTCCCATTTTTCGATGAATTCGCTCGGAACCGTATCCATCTGCAGTCCGAAAAAATCTTTGATCTGTGAAGAAAAAATGATCACCGCAATACCGCTGGTAAAACCGGTGATGATAGGATATGGAATATATTTGATCAATCCGCCAAGTTTGGCCATTCCCATTAGGATCAATATAACGCCCGCCATGATCGTCGCAACGGTAAGCCCGTTTAATCCGTATTTTTCAATGATCCCGTACACAATAATAACGAAGGCGCCCGTGGGGCCGCCGATCTGAACCCGGCTCCCGCCCAGGAACGAAATCAAAAAACCCGCTATGATCGCCGTGTATAATCCTTTTTCAGGAGATACCCCGGATGCGATCGCAAAAGCAATTGCCAGCGGAAGCGCAACAATTCCAACGATCGTCCCTGCTGTAAGGTCGGAAATGAATTGATGGCGCGAATAATCCTTTAGAGTTGTAAATAACTTTGGAACGAACATAGAAGAAAAACACTCCGGCTAGTATTGATTCGTTTGATTAACGGCACGCAATATACGAACTCATGGGCACTCTTTCAAATCACAATTTGCGTATATGCTAAATGTTTGTTAATTTGCACGAAATTATGAATGTGCTTTTTATGATGCGTAAAATACTGTATGCCTGTTTTGTAACAGCGCTGATAGGTGGATGTACCGGCTCCCGGAACAACTCCTATTCAGAAAAAACTGAAAAGAACAGCCAGGAAAAATACAAGGTTGAAGCGGTCAAGAGCTATATCGACGGGTTGATCAATGAGATGGCCGGCGATCTGGATGCCGCCGCCAAGGATTTCCAAATGGCAGCCTTGTTTGATTCATCATCCAATACCCTGTATGCGTCTTTAGCCGATAATTATCTTCTAACCGGACAGCCCGAAAAAAGCCTGCCGATCATTCAAAAAATACTTTCTCGTGAACCCAATCATATTGTTGCTTTAGAACTGTTATCAGAAATTCAGATTCAAAAACATGAATTTGAAAAAGCAGTGGCCACTTTAGAACGCATAGTAAAGATCGATCCGCTGCACGTCGAGGTTCACTACCGGCTCATCACGATCTACGAAATTCAGGGTAAATGGAATGAAGCGGCGGATCATTATACTACATTGCTGAACGTGCTGGGTCCGAATACTTTGTTGTCGCTCAAATTGAGCGATCTGTATATGAAAAACAAAGCATATGGGAAAGCGGCAGAGGCCCTAGCCTTGGCCCGATCGGGTGACCCAAATAATGTTTTCATTTTGGAAGCATTGGCTCAGGCCTATGAGTTCAATAAAGAATTATCCAAAGCGCTGGCAACTTACGAAGAACTGGTCAACCTTCAGGATAATAATCCTATGCACTTTCTCCGAATAGGAAGTTTAGCCCTGCAAACCGGAGATTACAAAAAATCGCTGGACGCTTTTAAAAATGTTGATGCAATGAACCCGAATATGCCTGAAGTTCAGCGTTCATTGGGTTTTTCGTCCAGTCAGTTAAAACAAAACGATGAGGCTATCCGTTACTTTGAAAAAGCCATTAAACTGAACGGCAAAGATGTGCTTTCCATGAGCCTGTTAGCGCCACTGTATCAGGAAAAAAAATGGCTCGACCGGTCGGATTCGTTATTTGAAAGAATCCTAACGCTGGAACCTGAGAATGATGTGATCCTGAATAATTACAGCTACAGCCTGGCCGAGCGGGGTATCAAGCTTGAAAAAGCGCTGACCATGGTTCAAAAAGCTTTAAAAATGGCACCGGGCAACGCACATTTTCTCGATACCATGGGCTGGGTGTATTATCAAATGGGTTTGTATGAACTCGCTCTGAAATACGTTACGCAGGCCGATCAAAAAGGCCCCGGAAGCTGGGAAGTAGCGGATCATCTAGGAGATATTCAAGCCAAACTCAAGAACTTTTCCGAAGCCAAAGCGTTTTGGCAAAAAGCGCTGCAACTCGATCCCGGAAATGAAACGATCAAGAATAAACTAAATTCAACTGCACACTAACCTCGGTAGAATCCTTTGCACAGAATATCATTTTTTCTTTTTCTGACTTTTGTTTTTATCAACAGCTGCGCGCCGCCGAAAGTGATCATTCGCGAACCGGTATTTGCCGACGGGATCAAACCCATCGATTTGATCCGCAAAAATAACGCGAACGGAAAAGGTTTACGCTACATGAAAGCAGTGACCACCCTCAATCTTGAATCGCCTAAATCGGCGAATCAATTCAGCGCGCAGCTTGCGATTAAATTTCCCGACTCAGTCTACATAAAGATTGAAGGCGTATTGGGCATCGACGGGCTGAAGGCTTCATTGAACCGCCAGACCTTTGTGGTATATAATATTATTAACCGCTATGTTATTCAGGGTACTACCAGCGCGTCGGCGATTCGGAAGACATTTGACTACGATATCAGTTTTGATGAAATGATCGAATTACTGGTCGGCCTGCCGCAACTCAAAGAGTCTGAACTCGAAAATCTTATTGAGTTCACAGCCGACGAATCATATTATGTCATGACGTTCCGTTCCGGCAGTGGAACAAAAAAGATATGGATCGACCCTTTTGCACAATACGCGATAAGCCGCATCAGGCATTTTGACGAAAAAGGCGGCCTAATTTTAGAAAAAGAATTCTCGCGGTTTGAACTCCTCGATGGAAATTTCATGCCTCGCTACGTGCGGATCGTTAAACCCAAGGAAAAAGATCTTCTCAGTATTTTTTTTAACGCACGAACTTTGAACAAATCATTTAACAGCAGTATTTTTAGCGTCAAATACCCTGACGACGTAAAAATCATCGAACAAAACTAACGCTTATGAAAACCCCGGGCGAATCCAAACAAACTCAAGCCTTTCCGGACATATCCGTCATCATCCCTTTATTGAACGAAGAAGAATCATTGACGGAACTGACGGACCGCATTAACGCAGCCATTACAGGTATGAGCCGTTCATTTGAGATCATTTATATCGACGACGGCAGCAGCGACCGTTCTTTTGAAGTGATCAAACAGCTGAGATCCAAACACGGCTTCATTAAAGCGATCCAATTCAGAAAAAATTACGGTAAATCGGCTGCCCTCGCCGAGGGATTTAAAATTGCTACCGGCCGTTACGTGATCACCATGGACGCGGATCTGCAGGACGATCCTTCAGAGATCCCAAACCTGATCGCTAAGATCGAAGAAGGATATGATCTGGTTTCCGGATGGAAGAAGCAGCGCTTTGACCCTATCAGCAAAACGATCCCCTCGCGTTTTTTCAATTTTGTAACGCGTAAGATGACGGGAATCAAACTTCACGACTTTAATTGCGGCCTCAAAGGTTATCGCAGCGAAGTAGTACGCGATGTAAGCGTTTACGGGGAACTTCACCGCTACATTCCGGCCCTTGCCAAATGGGAAGGTTATCAGCGCATCACGGAGATCGCCGTTCAGCATCATCCGAGAAAATACGGCTACAGCAAATTCGGAATCTCCCGTTTTGTGAAGGGTTTTCTGGACCTCGTCACGGTAGTTTTCCTTACACGTTATACCAAACGCCCGCTTCACTTTTTTGGGTTGATAGGAAGCCTCTTCCTTGTCATCGGTCTTGGGATCAATACCTATCTGACCGTCGAATGGTTCATGGGCTCACCGATCGGAAGCCGCCCGATATTGTTCTTGGGTATTCTTCTTGTTCTCGTAGGGATTCAGATCATCACCACTGGTTTGATCGGCGAAATGATCACGCATCATTTTCAGAAACAACGCGAATTCCCTATCAGAGAAAAAATTGACTAATACGCTATAACCTTCTTCCGCCCGATGCCTGAAAAAAAAACCGACATTAAAACCATTGCGACCAACCGGAAAGCGCGTCATGAATACGAGATCATGGACACGATCGAGGTGGGTATTGCGCTGCTCGGAAGCGAGGTAAAATCACTACGCGAAGGAAAAGTCAATATGCAGGATAGTCATGCGCGTATCGAGAACGGCGAGGTTATCCTTTATCACGTTCATATACCCGAGTACAAACAAGCCAATCTCAATAATCACCCGGAATACCGGCCTAAAAAGCTGCTGCTGCACCGGACCCAGATCCGAAAACTCCAGCGCCAGGTTGAAGAAAAAGGCATGACCCTGATCCCGCTGATGCTTTACTTTAATGAAAAGAATATGGTTAAGGTTCAACTGGCCGTTGCACGAGGTAAAAAACTTTACGATAAGCGGGAATCCATTGCCAAACGAGATGCCGACCGTTCTCTCCAGCGGGATCTGCGCAGAAAATGACGCCTCGAATTTCCTTTGCTTTCGACAAATTTGTACGTTAAGTTCCTTTATCACATCCACCGATTCATACGACTCCAAAAAATAATTAGTATTGAATATTTCTGCTTTTAAGTGAACAACTATTTCAAAAAAAGGAGGTTGTCATGAAAACAGTCAGCCATATTATCTCCGGGAGAGAACTCTACTGCATTGCGCTGGGAGCATCCGTTTTCGAGACCATACAATTTATGGCATCGAAGAATATCGGAGCGGTGGTCATCGTTGATAATCTTCAAAATAAAAAATTACGCGGCATTTTTTCTGAGCGTGATCTTATGAAGCGCGTTGTTTTGGAGGGTTTGGATCCCAAAAAGACGAAAATCGACGAGGTCATGACAAAGAACGTGGCCGTTGCCAATGCCGACGAAGCATATGATGTCTGTCTGGAAACCATGAAAAAGATTCGTTCACGGCATCTTCCGATCGTGGACGGGGAAAAATTAACCGGAATGGTTTCCATGCGCGATCTGATGGAGTTCAAGATTGCCGAAGGAACGGAAGAAATACGGATGATGAACGCTTATATCCATGACATTCCGAATTCCATGACGTGATGAAGATTAACAAAGATCTTTGGCGTAAAGCATTACTGGAATTCAATGATGGATCGTTCTTTGAATGTCACGAAACTTTAGAGGAATATTGGCTGAGTGAAAACGATCCCGAACATAAGAACTTGTTACAGGGGTTCATTCACATTGCCGCGGCATTTTACCATAATCGTAATCAAAATATCATTGGCTTTCAAAGACAACTGGATAAAAGCTTAAGAAGATTAGCTGGAGTACGTTTGGAAATGTACGGAAAGATGTTAGGCGCAGACCTGGAAGGATTTTATCAAAACATCCGGCAGAATGAAAAGCCGGAACATACTCCAAAAATTAGACTTAGCGCGTAGGAAGCATCACGATAAACTTAGATCCTCTACCCACTTCGCTTTCAACGTGAATATTCCCGTTGTTCTCCGCAATGAGCCGGCTACAGATCGATAAACCCAGCCCCATACCTTCATTTTTTGTGGTATAAAACGGATTAAATATCTTTTCAAGACTTTCTTCAGGGATTCCGCAGCCTGTGTCTGAGATCTCTATCGCTACAAAAGGAAGCTTCTTATCAAAAAGATCGTCCGACCAATGGAGATGCGGAAGGTCGCCGATCGTTGTTGTATAAGTCTTTACCGTTAAATTACCGCCCTCCGGCATCGCCTGAATTGCATTGAGAAAAATATTCATTAATACTTGTTCTACCTGATGCTGATCGGCGTATATTTGCGGCACGACATCCGAAAATTCTTCCCTGAATATGATCTGTTTATTGGTCAGCTGTGTAGCGATCAAAAGATAAATACTGTCGATGACGGTCTCGACATTGAAGTAGTTGCGCGATGGCTTTACCGGCTTGGCGAATTTGAAGAAATCCATTAGGAGATTATTCACCCGGTCGATCTCACGAACAATGCGGCTGACCAATTCCAGCCTGCGGTCGTTCTCTTCAAAGGATTCTTCCAGCACTTGTGCGGCGGCTTTGATGCCGCCAAGAGGATTCCTGACCTCGTGCGCAATGCCGGTGGCCAATTCACCCATCGTGGCAAGACGGTCCATTCGCTCAACCTGCTTACGCATCAGGTGCATTTCGGTCAGGTCGCGGAACGTAATGATGACGCCTATCTGCTCTGTTTTCTCGCTGAGCGGCGTCGTGCTGAACCCGATCGGTATGACGCCGCCTGATTTCGAGATGAGTTTGACCTCTTTGCTTTCAAACCGTTTGTTCTCGATCAGCATCAGGTCGATGATCCGTCCGTTCTTCTCCGGCTCTGCAACGATATCGATCATATTCCGGCCCAGCAGCTCTTCTATCTTATAATCCAGCGTCTTAGCCGCATTAACATTGACAAAAGTAATGGCGCCTTTCATATCGATACAGATAATGCTGCTGCTCATATTCTGTATGATCGTGCGGTAGAACTTGTATACGCGTTCAATGAGTTTGTACTTCTCGTGAAGCGCACGCTGTTCCTCAAGCCATTCTTTGGGGATGCCCTTCGCCGGCGTGGGAGTGGTCTGGGTCTGCCCGGATTCTTTCTTTTCCTGTTTCAGGTTCTGAATGCGTTGATCCAAAGGAATGAGATCGCTCAATTCTTTATTGAGCAACTCAAAAGCTTCTTTTTTCTCTTCAAATCTCTTACTCATGCATTCAACTTTCCGGTCGCCTTATAACAGGCTGTAAGGGTCGATTTCAATTCCGATTTGAACTTTGGCATCTTGATGCTTTGTGCGGTACGAATCCAAGGACGATCTGATCAATTCACGCGTTAGGCCGCCGGATTTGTCGAAAGATTTTCCTGCTTTGATCAGTATCTGCCAACGAAACTGGTTGCGAATTTTTGCGATCGGCGCTGCAACGGGGCCTAAGAGATCAAATTGATCTTTCGTCCAGCGTTTGTGAGCCACCTTGTCGCGCAGAATATCGCAAAAAAGCCCGGCATGTTCAACTACTTTTTTATCATCTTCGCTTTTGAATTGGATCAGCGCCAGCCTTGCAAAAGGCGGATATGACAATTCTTTACGGAATGCGATCTCTTCATGGTAAAAAGAAATATAATCATGAGTTCTTGCAAATACGATCGCCGATCGTTCCGGATTATAGGTCTGAATTATAACGTTGCCCCGTTTTTCTTTTCTTCCGGCCCTGCCGGCAACCTGTGTGAGTAATTGAAACGTCCTTTCCGACGATCTGAAATCCGGCAACAAGAGGCTTGTGTCCGCAGATATCACGCCAACGACCGTGACGTTTTCAAAATCCAGCCCTTTGGCGACCATTTGGGTTCCAAGTAAAATCGGTGCATCGCCCGCTTTAAATCTATCAAGTATTTTTCCGTGAGCGCCTTTGTCAGCCGTACTGTCGAGATCCATGCGCACAACAGATGTTGAACCGAACAAGTTTTTCAACTGCTCTTCCACTTTCTGAGTACCGATCCCGTGATTTAATATATTGGCATTGCCGCAAGACGGACACTCACGGTAAGCCGGGGTCACATAACCGCAATAGTGGCATCGCATCTTGAACTGATGGCTGTGATATGTCAACGTAATGCTGCATCGCGGACATTCTCCAACAAAGCCACAGTCGTAACATTCAACATAGTTTGCATAACCCCTGCGGTTCTGAAAAAGAATGATCTGTTGTTTACGGCTCAATGCCTCTTTTATCCGGTCACGTAAAGCCTTTGAAAAAACCGGTTGCCAGCCTTCGGTGTGAATTTCTTTTTCATGCTTCATGTTCACAATCTCGACTTTCGGCATGGGAACATCGTCGATGCGTTTGGTTAACTCAACCAATTCGTACTTTTCTGTCTTAGCGTTATAATAAGATTCCAGACTGGGGGTTGCAGACCCGAGAATGACCACTGCATTATTTAGATTTCCACGAATAACCGCAGCATCGCGGGCATGATATTTTGGCACGGAATCGGTTTGTTTATAAGTATTCTCATGTTCCTCATCAACCACAATAAGTCCCAGGTTTTTCATCGGGGCAAAAATCGCCGACCGCGCCCCGATCACGATCGTGAAATCTCCGCTTTGGAGTTTCCTCCACGAATCAAACCTCTCCCCCATAGAC
>CAZHUW010000108.1:0-11321 GCA_964535295.1 uncultured Bacteroidota bacterium | reverse complement strand
ATGCGGTTGATTGGTAATTCGGATCGATCTCGGTCAAAAGATCATCGAACCATTTATAGTTGGGGTCGAGCTGTTTTCCTTCTTCAAGCGTTTTTTTTGCGATATCATCTTTGCCTAACTTATGGTAAGCTAGCGCAAGGTAATAAAATCCGTATGAATTTTTACTTTCGATCGCAAACGATTTGGTCAGAATGTCGATGGCCTCTTTGTACCGCTGCAGGTCGCAGAAAACGCGTCCCAATTCGCGCATGACCCGCGCATTTTTTGGCTCGAGTTCAATGAACCGTTCGAACGACTTTACCGCTTCCTCCAGCCGGCCAAGATTCATCAGGCTGTATCCGTAATAATCGTAGACGAATGAATCATTCACTCTATTCGGATAGGTCTTCTCAACCAGTTCGCTGAGTTGTTTGTCGTCTTTCAGGTCATAATACAGGATCTCAAAGATATGATGCATCGCCCAGTTAAAATAACTGATGTCCGATTTCTGGTAATCCTTCATCACTTCGATCGCTTTCAGAGGATTACCCAGTTTGCGGTACATCTCTTTGGTCTCATACGCGGCGTTACTGTCTTTGGAATTAAGCTTGAGGATCTTTTCAAAATAGATCAGCGCCTCCGACCAGTTGCCTTTTTCTTTATTCAATTTTCCGAGGCTGCGGAGGCTTTCAATATTTTTTTCGTCGATGCCGAGTATCTTTTTGTATTCCGCCAGAGCCTGATCGGGCTTGTTTTCCTTTTGATAAACATCCGCCAACTTATTCATCAGCGCCGGCTGATTAGGCTTGATACTCAGCGCTTTGTTATAACACGTTTCGGCTTTTTCAAAATGCAGTTTGGCGAGATACAAATTGCCCATGGCATGATACACCGCCGAGACATTCGGATAATGTTTCAGGAGTTCATAATAGTACGTTTCCACCTGTGAAACATCCACGGCATCATCAATGATATTGTCAAAATCTCTCTCATATACGTCTGTCAGCGCGATGGCATGGAGATATTCTTTAGCCGAAGCGGTGTATTGATTTTGTTTATCATACACATCGGCGAGCAGCGAATGGTGGCGCGATTCGTTGGGGGATAACTGAACGGCGTCTTGCCCGAATTTGACCGCTTTATCCAGAATACCTATCTCGGCGTGACATTGCGCAGCACAATGATGGTTCCATGAATCCTGCGGATTGATCTGAAGCGCTTTTTCGGAACAGATCAAAGCAAGGGCATCTTTATGACGGTCGTGGAGTGCGAATGCGATCTTCCTGAAGTCACCGTCGTGCATATAGGCTTTTTCGAATAAGACCTGGATCAAATACGACGCATCCTCAAACCGCTGAGCGTTGATCAGTTTCAAACTTTCATCCGAAACCGCCTGAAGTCCGTTATCCAGAACGTCATGATACAGTGTGGCAAATTTCCGTGTATCCGCAGCAAAAGTATACCTGCAGAACGGACATGCGTTATGATCCAGCGATGCGATCTTTCCGCAATTGGGACACAAAATGTTATGATTTTCCGGCAAGGTACATTCCTTTATTTCAGGAATTTGAAAACGGTTTCAGTAAATTTTTTATTCTGTTCAACAAACGGCAGATGTCCGCTTTTATCAAAGATGACTATTTGTGAATTCGGTATGGCCTGGTGAATTTCAACCGCCTGTTTGGCGGTCGCAATTCGGTCTGCGCGCCCTGACAAGACCAGTGTAGGTATTCGCAGGGACCCTAACCGTTTTCTCAGGTCGAGATCTTTCATGGAGCCGTTTATTTCAAAATCGGGATCTGTGCCAATGATCGCATAATACACACTCTCGGAAAAAGCATCTTCCGATTTACGAATCTTCCGGTATGCGGCTTGATATTTTTTCTTTTTTGAGACGCTGAACCAATATAAGTTTTCGATACATGGATCATAAAGCGCCCGCCATTCCGCCGTGTTGGAGGCCATGTGCTGACGAAGGTCCATTAATTTTGTCCATACATCGGGATAACTCTGCTGAATGGAGCGGTTGCAATTATCAATATTATCTTGCCACCCGGCGGCGCTGTGGAACGTATTGCACAATATCATGCGGCTCACACGATCGGGATACGTCAACGCATAACTTTCAGCGACCACCCCGCCGTACGAATGTCCGAAAAGATTCAGTTTGTCATAACCCAAATGACGCCGCAGGTTCTCAAGGTCATCAATGTCCTTATCTACGCTGTATGATTTTCCGTCTGTTTTACCGGAGCGCCCGCGTCCTCGCGCATCGTAATACACGATTGTAAATTTTTTTGCTAAATTGTCAAAATAGGGTTTAAAATAGGTATGTGAATCGCCGGGTCCGCCTGCGATCAGCACAAGCGGTTCGCCCGTGCCGTCCGTTTCAAAATAGATCTCTACACTGTCCGAAGATACAAAGAAACCTGCACGATCAGAAGCCGGCAATAGCGACGGTATGAACAGAAGAAGAAAAAATACTGAACAAAAGTTCCTGGGATTCACCACACTTCACATGTCATTTTACTTGCAGATTCAATACGTTCTTGTTTTTTTCAGCTTCGGCGGACTTTGTTTTGGCTTGTTCGACCGCACTCCGGTATGATTTCAGGTTCTTCTGCATCGTAGCTTCCGTCTTATCGGTCAACGATTTCGGATAAACGCCAAACCAAAAAATTAGAAGAATGAAGGGCACGAGCAACGCATACTCCCGTAAAGAAAGGTCTTTGAGTGACTTGTTCTTCTCATTCTTGATCTCGCCAAAAGCCACGCGTTGATACATCCATAAAAGATAGACCGCGCCGAGAATAACTCCCAGCATCGCGATCGTGGCATATATTTGAGCATGTTCTACGGTAGAATTAAACGCACCGATCAATACCAGAAATTCACCGACAAATCCGTTGGTGCCCGGAAGACCCAACGACGATAAACAAACGACCATGAAGATCACGGAAAACGCCGGAATAACCTTCCAAAGCCCTCCGAATTCTTCGATCAAACGTGTGTGCCGCCGATCATAGAGCAGGCCGACCATAAGGAACAGCGCGCTGGTGGAGATACCGTGGCCGACCATGATGACCATTGCGCCCTGCCAGGACTGAATATTCATTGAATAAATCCCCAGCATTACAAATCCCAAATGGCTCACGGAGGAATAGGCGATCAGTTTTTTCGCATCCGGCTGTACCATCGCAACCAAAGCGCCGTAGATTATCCCGATCAGCGCCAGCACAATGATCACCGGAGTGAATTGTTCCGATACCGCAGGGAAAAAGGATATACAAAATCGCATAAAACCATAAGGCCCCATTTTCAAAAGAATAGCGGCAAGGTCTACCGAACCGGCCGTAGGGGCTTCCACATGTGCGAGGGGCAGCCAGGTATGAAAAGGAAACATCGGCACTTTGACCATGAAAGCCAATGCAAATGCCCAGAAGAGATAAACCTGGGTATCATAAGGCAATTGAAGGGCCATGAAAGCTTCGATTGAGAAGTTATGATTGGAAATCAAATTTCCGTCAATGATCACCGGCGCCGTCTGGAAATACATATAGATAATGGCTACCAGCATGAACAAACTGCCTGCCATCGTATATATGAAGAACGTCACCGCCGCGCGGATACGCTGTTCATGCCCCCAGATGCCTATGATCAAATACATAGGCACCAACATGGCTTCCCAGAAGACGTAGAACAGCAGCATATCCCTTGCGCAGAACACACCGACCATACCGGCGTCCAGCAAAAGCAAGGAGATCATAAATCCTTTGACGTGAAAGTGCACGCTCTTCCACGATGCAACCACAGCCAACGGCATGATGAAAGTTGTTAAAAGAATGAGAAGTAGGCTGAGACCGTCCACCCCGATCACGTAATACGCGCCCCAATTCGGGATCCAGTTCGCCTTGTATGCAAATTGCATATCCGGGTTGGTCACGTCATATAAAAAATACATGGGCAGCGACAAAATAAATACGAGTGACGCAAATATCAGGGTCATTGTCTTAATCGTTGTCTCGTTCTGTCTCGGAATAAAAGAAATAACAACCACGCCGACGAGCGGAACAAAAACCAAAAGCGATAATACGATTGCGCTGTATGTTTCCATTAAAAAGCCTCTTATCTTAAGATCTGAACTACTTCATGAGATAATAAATAACCATCGCTACGCCGAGCGAAATAAAGAACGCATACGTCTGCACGTACCCGGTCTGGAATAACCGCATCACTCTTCCGGAAAGATCTATGGTCACGGCGATCAGTTTTATCAGGCCGTCGATCAGTTTAGTATCCGTCCATTTCCAGAGAATGGTTTCTGAACACCATTTGATCGGCATTACGATAAATTTGTCGTACGCTTCATCAACATAATATTTATTCAGGATCGTGGTATAGATCGGTTTATAATCCGCAGCCAGTTTATCCGCATCGATATTCTTGCGGATATACATGATATACGCAAACCCGATCCCGATCACACCGGCCAGAATGGATATTGTCATTAACATCCCTTCGCTGAAACCGTGATGGCCTTCCGGTGCGGCATGTTCGCCCACTGCCGGCGCAAGGAAATGTCCGAACCAGTTATGTCCGCCCAAGGCTTCCGGAATTCCGATCAAACCGGCGATCATGGCAAAGAATGCCAAGATCATAAGCGGCACCGTCATTACAAAACCTGAATCGTGCAGATGTTCCCGTGCCTCAGGTTTGGTGCGGCTCTCTCCGAAAAACGTAAGGAACACCAATCGTGACATGTAAAACGCCGTCATCATGGCGCCGATGATACCGAGCCAGAAAACTGCATTGTACCCTTTATGGTAGGCCGCCGTCAGGATCTCATCTTTACTGAAGAAACCGGAGAACGGCGGAATTCCGCTGATCGCGATCCAGCCTATGATAAACGTGATCGCGGTGACCTTTGCCTTGGAAAACAGTCCGCCCATATTTCTGATATCCTGCGGATCGTCATGCAGACCAACTTTATGGAATCCGTGCTCCATCACATGAATGACGCTGCCTGCGCCGAGGAAGAGAAGCGCCTTGAAAAATGCATGCGTCAGAAGATGGAATACGCCAGCGGCATATGCGCCAACGCCGACGCCGATGAACATAAAACCTAATTGACTGACCGTCGAGTATGCGAGAACTTTCTTGATATCCGTCTGCATAAGGCCGATGGTCGCTGAGAATACGGCGGTTGCGCAGCCAACATAGGTGACAAGATCGCCCGCGCTTAAACCCATAATATGGCTCACAGGGCCGATATCAAATGAAAAGATCGGATTGCAGCGCGCAACCATAAACACGCCGGCGGTCACCATCGTGGCGGCGTGGATCAATGCCGACACCGGTGTGGGGCCTTCCATGGCGTCGGGCAGCCATACATACAATGGGATCTGCGCCGATTTGCCGATCGCGCCAACGAAAAGCAGCATACCGATCGCCGTCATGGTTGTCCCGATCGCGAACATATTGGGATAATTCTTTATTGCTACCCACAACTCTTCAAAGTGAAGAGTCCCGAATGTCCCGAAAACCAGAAATATGCCGAGCCCAAAACCGAAGTCGCCGATACGGTTGACAATGAAAGCTTTCTTTCCTGCATCGGACGCGCTTTTTTTCTTGTAATAATATCCAATGAGCAGATAGGAACAAAGTCCAACGGCTTCCCAGCCGAAGAACATGACGACCAGATTATTTCCCATGACCAGCATGAGCATGGAAAATATGAACAGGTTAAGATATGTGAAAAACCGCGGACGATCCGGGTCGTGCCCCATGTAGCCGAGTGAATATACGTGGATCAGGAATCCGATACCTGTCACAATGAGTAACATCGTAGCCGACAGCGGATCAATAAGGAAACCCAACGTGATCTTGAGATCGACAACCACGATCCAGTCAAAATAATCAAAATTGAATTTCTCGCCGTTCATCACTCTGAAAAAAGTCACCAGCGAAAGTACAAACGATATACCGACGGTCAGGCAGGCAATTAAACCCGCTACCGGTTTGGATTCATGATGCTCATGGGTTTCGCCGTGTTCTTCGTGCGACTGTCCTTCCACCATGCGGCCGAAGAACGTATTGAATACAGCGCCGGCCAGCGGAATGAGCGGGATTAAAAGAATGATCATTTCCATCAAAATTTCTCCGAAAAATCAGTTCAATAATTTACAGGAGCAGTTATCCTTGCATAATATGCATTTCGTCCACGTTGATCGATTCTTTCTTGCGGTAAATGGCCACGATCAGTGCCAATCCCACCGCCACTTCGGCAGCCGCAACGGTCATAACGAGAAACACGGCGATCTGCCCGTCCATCGAATCAAGAAAACGTGCAAAAACCACCATACTCAGATTCACCGAATTAAGCATGAGCTCAATACACATGAAAACGATGATCGCGTTGCGGCGGGTCAATACGCCGATCACGCCGAGTGTGAACAGAATAGCGGTTAGAATCAAATAATGCTGAATCGGGACCATAGAACGAACTCCAACGTTAATCTTCTTGTCTCTTTTTTGAAATAATGATCGCGCCGATCATGCCGATCAGTAACAATATCGAAGCGATCTCAAACGGATACAGATACTGAGAAAACAGCAGCGATGCGATCGTTTCCGTATTGCCGAGCTGGCGCACTTTCTCAATGGGATACATGCCTTTTTCGCCTAAGCTGAATGTCACTTTTACGGCAAAACCGATCTGGATAAGAATGGCAAAAGCCAGCAGGATGGAAATATATTTCATAGGGCCGGAACGTTCGACCAGATCCGATCCGCGGCCGAGATTGAGCAACATGATAACGAAAAGGAAAAGCACCATGATCGCGCCGGTATAAACCAAGACCTGGATGGCGGCGATGAATTCGGCTTCGAGCGTGATATAAATGACGCTGATACAGAAAAACGTCAGTACCATGAAGATCGCACTGTACACCGGGTTATCCATCGTCAGCATCGCGATGGCAAGCAAAACCGCAATACCGGCAAAGATATAGAACACCGGGTTGATCATAAAATACTGCATGACACTATCCATAAAACCTCTGCTGATTCTTTACAAAAATATTCGTTAATGACTGCCGTGCGCTTTGGCGTTTTCCACCGACGTCACGCTGAAATAACTCGAATTCTTCATGGCTTTGAACGGGCCGTCCTTACGTTTGGCGTGTTCCGGATGACGTTTGATATATTCGTCATAAACGCCGAGCAATCGTTCTTTATTATAAATGAAATCCTGTCTTGTGTAATCCGCCAGATTATGGAGGTCGGTCATATCGATCGCATCTTCGGGGCAGGCTTCCACACACATACCGCAGAAAATGCAGCGCAATTCGTCAATCTCGAATACGATCGGGTGTTTCTCGCGGTTCTCAAAATTATCCTTCCAGGTATCCCCGCTGTCATTGGCCACGATCCGGATACAATCCGCCGGGCATGCGGTGGAACACATTTCACATGCCACGCATTTCTCGCGGCCTTGTTCGTCCCGCGTCAGCATATGCAGACCGCGGTAATTCGGGGGCAGAACTTTTTTGTTTTCCGGGTAACTCAGCACCACGGTTTTCTTGAACATGTGCTTGAATGTAATGATGAGGCCTTTGATCACCGGGATCACATACGTATTATCAACCCAGTTCTTGCCGCGCGGCAGCGTAACATTTTTTACCGAAACAGCCATATCTATATCCTTGTTATAATTCTCTTTCTTTAAAATACCTTTTTCATTCGAATCTTAGCTTACAAAAGCCATCACGATTGCCGTGATAATTACGTTTGCAAGAGCAAGAGGGATCAGTGTTTTCCAGCCGAAATTCATCAGCTGATCATACCGGAAACGCGGCAGCGTCCAGCGAACCCAAACAAAGAAGAACATAAGGAAGATGACCTTGAATGAAAAACCGGCGATCTGTATCACTTCTTTGGTCAGCGTGTCTAACTGCATCGATTGAATAAACGGAACGTTCCAGCCGCCTAGGAACAGCAGTGTGATCATGACCGACGCGGTCAGCATATTGCAGTATTCACCAAGAAAGAACATGGCGAATTTCATTGAACTGTATTCGGTGTGATAACCGCCGACAAGTTCGGCTTCCGCTTCGGCAAGATCGAAGGGCAGACGGTTGGTTTCTGCGAAGGCTGTAACAATGAAAATCAACGCTCCTAGCGGCTGCCAAACAATTCCCCATACGGAATTCATTTGAAAATTAACAACATCTTCCAGCCGCAGAGAGCCTACCAGCATGATCGTTCCCAAAATGGCAAGTCCCATCGGCAGTTCGTAACTCATCATCTGCGCCGCGGAACGCAGTCCGCCTAACAAAGAATATTTATTATTGGATGCCCAGGCACTGAATGTGATACTGTAAACAGACAGAGATGAAACGGCAAGCACATACAAAATACCTATATTCGTCTGCCCTATCTGGATCAGAATTTCTTTCCCGCCGAGTGTCAGCACGCCAACCGGTATCACGCCAATCACGAAAAAAGCAGGGAACACCATCAAGGCAGGAGCGAAAACATACAGCCACTTGTTAACATGATTGGGTATCACATCTTCTTTGGATAAGAATTTCGCGGCATCCGCGATCGGCTGTAATAATCCCCACGGCCCTACACGATTGGGCCCGACGCGGTACTGCAGCCATCCGCTGACCTTTCGTTCCACCAGGATCATCACCGGAACAGTGTTAAGCCAGACCATGAACAATACAGCGATAAAAATATACGGCAGAAATGCTTCCATAATGATTCTCTTCTATAATTTGATTTGCCACCAAGTCACGAAGGCACAAAATTTATATATTTTTTTCAACTCTTTACAAAATTTCCGACAGTCAATTCAAATTTAAAAACAAACCTAAAAAATCTTCTTCGAGACTTTGTGCCTTAGTGGCAAAACAAAATCACGCAACTACTTGTTCATCTTGTAAAACAAACTGCGGATACAATTTCGCCAGATCCAGCGATTTGTACCCTCCAACATTCTCGATCATCTCTTTGGCCGCATCGCCGGCCGTTTCGTAATACCAATCCTGCCCCATCGCCTGCGCAAGATCGATCATGATCTGCCATACCGCTTTGGCTTCGCCGGGACAGTTGATCGCTTTATTGAATTTCTGGACCAGTCCGTCTTTATTGGTATACGTTCCGCTCGTCTCCGTAAAAAGCGCCGCCGGCAGAAGAACGTCCGCCTGAGCCGTCACGGCATCTTCGTAGGTACCGATCACGATCAGCGTTTGCGGCTTGGCTTTCAATTCAATATTGTGACTGCCCAACATCACTACAACTTTCTTGGAAAGCGATTGATCGATCTTGGAGTCGGCAATGCCGAGCACGTTTTTGGCTCCGCGGAAATTCGGCGCTTTCTCAGATTCGATCGTGAAAGGATATTTGTTCACCTCCGTCTTGAACGTCTGCGTATAGCCGGTTACCGGTTTGCTAACATCAACGGATTGATTCAACGCTTTGGCAAGTTTTCCAAAAAGGTAATTCTCTTCATTGGATGCGTACGGGCTGCCGACAAAAACAACATTGCCCGCGCCGGCCGATTTCATTTTCTCTGCTGCTGCTGAGATCGCCGAAACCCAGTTTGTTTCAATCAGTTTACCGTTATCGAGCACATGCGCAACCAGGATACGTGTTTTGGTTTTACCTGCTTCAAGATGATAACGTCCGTCATCGCAGATCCACCACTGATTAACTTCCATATTCTCGCGCGGACGAACCCGGTAGACGGTATCAACCAGTTCTTCCAGATTCAGTTTTTGATGTTTCATGGTATCAAGAACGGTGTTGCAGCCTTTGCTGCAGCCGGGACAGACGCTTTCGGTCTGAACGAAATTCCAAACGCGGCCTTCAAATTTTTCATGTTTATCGATGAGACATCCGACCGGACAAAGGTCCACCACGTTGCCCATCATTTTATTATCCAGCGGTTTGCCCGGCGCAACATCAATCTCGGCGTGCCAGCCTCGGTGCGTGACTTTGAGTTCCTCGGTACCTGAGATCTCTTCGGTAAAACGCACACAACGTGAACACATGATACAGCGGGAGGTATATAAATAAATGGACGGGCCTAGATCTTTCTTTTGCGGGATACGTTTGGGATCGATCAACCGGGATTCATGATTGCCGTGTTCGTAGGAATAATCCTGAAGTTTGCATTCGCCGGCTTTGTCGCAGATCGGACAGTCGATCGGATGATTTAATAGTAAAAACTCCAACACGGCGCGGCGTGCGGTCTTAACTTTGTCGTTTTCCGTATAAATAATGGCGTCATATTTTTCTTCGAGTTTCTTTCCCGGAGGCAGTTCGCCCACCGTGGTAGAACATGCCGGCATCAGTTTCGGCATACCGACCATATCTACCAGGCACATGCGGCAGCTGGCTACGATCTTCATGCCGGGATGATAACAATAAAAGGGAATGTCTATGCCTGCGCGTTTAGCGGCATTGATGACCACTTCGCCTTTTGCGATCTCTACTTCCTGATCATTGATCTTGATTAACGCCATACAAAAACTACCTTCTGATCTATTTTCAAAATGAATCTTTATCCGAAATTATTTTTTGATCTTTCCTGTTATCCGGTTTGCGGTTACCGTTCCGCGATCCGTGCATTCAACATCGCTGCCTATAGAAATAAATCGTCCATTCATACTGTTGCCGTCCACTTCCATATAAAAGATCACCGGACAAACCTGATCCTCTAATATCCCTTCAAAAACGTTCCCCAAAACCCGTCCGTGCAACGCTGTAGTATCGCCTACATCATAAATATTGCCGGTGACGTTTCCTCCGATCTGATTGACAACCATCAGAAAATTACCGGTTGTGTCTGTTCCTACATGCGTTCCGTTCCATGATCCGGAAATGTCCACGGTTGCCTCAACGACTTTGTAGAAAAGCAGATCGACCGGATCCGTATTACACGTAGCGGAATCTTTATCAACCGCGGTGCCCACCAACAGCATACCGTCTTTCTTAACGTCCAGTTCAATATGCGGGCTGCACTCGCCATATCCCGTTCCGCTAAAGTGGCCGTCTGTTACGCTCCCGGTAAACGGCAGCGTGTCCATTTTCTCATCTAAGGTGAACACGGTACCCGTCACAAATCCAGTGGTATCCTGGACTATATCAAGTTCTATACGTCCGCCGCCGTCGACACTGGCGCCCCAGCCTGCCCATCTTCCTGTTAAGTCAAAGAACTGATTCGCTTCATCATCCGTGCATCCGAAATATATTCCCGTAGCCAGAACGGCTGTAAAAACAGCCAAAAAAGAACGAAATAAATATTTTTTCATAACACCCTCCTCGCACAAGCG
>CAZHUW010000107.1:8307-11405 GCA_964535295.1 uncultured Bacteroidota bacterium | reverse complement strand
GTATTGCCGTATTCAATTACGCGCACGTTCCCTGGCTTAAGAAGCATCAAAAACTGTTACTCGAAGAAACGATGCCCTCGCCTGAAATGAAACTGGAAATTTTTAAAATGACGATCGAAAAATTGATCGCCGCCGGTTATTGGAATATCGGTATGGATCATTTTGCGAAATATGACGACGAAATGGCGCGCGCCCAGCGGGAACATACGCTGTACCGCAATTTTCAGGGCTATTCGACCAAAGCGGGATGCGATCTGTATGGATTTGGTATGTCGGCCATCGGCCAATTCAACGAATCGTATCAGCAGAATGTCAAAACGATCGGCGACTATTACAAGATGATCGATGCCGGAACTTTAGCAACGCATGCCGGCTATTATATGACGCCGGACGATCATATCCGCAAAGCCGTGATTATGGGGCTCATGTGTGATCTCGAACTGGATAAAACAGCGATAGAAAACAAATTCAATATCAGTTTTGATAATTATTTCAGCGAGGCGCTGATCAAAATACAGGAATTCATGGATGACGGGCTTGTTTCGATCGGGAACTCAAAAATAACAGTTCACGGCCTGGGCCGCCTGGTGATCCGCAACATTGCCATGTGTTTTGATGCGCATATTGAGAAAATGATGAAAGAAAAACCTGTTTTTTCTAAAACTGTGTAAACAATAATGAAAATCAATTCAAATAAAACCGCTGTGGTCTTGCTTCAATTGGGAGGCCCTGATTCTCTCGATGCGGTCGAGCCTTTTTTGTATAACCTGTTTTGCGATCCGGATATCATTGATCTGCCGGGCGCTTTTTTGTTCCGTAAACCGTTGGCGCGGTTCATCTCATCGAAACGGGCGCCGAAGGTACAGGAACTTTACAAACGTATCGGAAGCCGTTCGCCGATCCTTCCGCAAACTGAAATGCAGGCAAAAGCACTGTCGCGATCACTTGAAGCATCCGGAGTCCGTGCCGACGTTTTAATTGCCATGCGCTATTGGCACCCGTTCACGGAAGAAGCCGTACGGCAGGCTGCCGCAAATGAATATCAGCGCATCATTCTTTTACCGCTCTATCCGCATTACTGCAAAGCGACCACAGGGTCGAGCATCAACGAGTGGAACCGAAACATAAAACGTATCGGAAGGCCTCCGGTCCCGACGTCGATCATAAATAGTTATTACGAACATCCCCAATATATCGACTCTCTTGTTGATCAAATTAAAATTACGCTCGCACGCGTTCCTGCTGAGGAGCGCAACAAAGTTCATCTTGTCTTCAGCGCGCACGGCACGCCGATGAAATTAGTGCGTGACGGGGATCCTTATTCACATCACATTCGCGCTACATATGAGCGGGTTGTTGAAAAAGGCGCTTTCGGATTGCCGCATCATTTGTGTTTTCAAAGTAAAGTAGGCCCGCAAAAGTGGCTGGAGCCGTCGCTGCTCGGAACGATCGAAGAACTGGCGAAAGAACACGTGTCGCATATGATCGTAATTCCAATTGCGTTTGTGAGCGACCATATCGAAACGCTCTCTGAAATTAACATTGAGGCAAGAGAGGAGGCATTGAAACTGGGTGTACGATATTTTGATATGACGCCGCCGCTCATTGACCATAAAAAATTTATTTCATGTCTGGCCGATCTCGTCATTAAGGAGTTATCGAGCGTATGATCACGATCATCGGCGCCGGTATATCCGGCCTCACACTTGCATGGTGGCTGCATAAAAGGGGTCTTGAAGTAACCGTTTTAGAAAGCGACACGACGGCGGGCGGGACGATGAAAACGGAACGCGATGGAGAATGGCTCATTGAAACCGGGCCCAACAGCGCATTAGCCACCACGCCGCTCTTTGAATCGCTTGCCAAGGAACTGGGTATAGAAAACGAAGTTTGCATGGCCAAACCGACTGCAAAAAAACGTTATATTCTCCGCAATGGACAACTTCACGCTCTGCCGATGTCGCCGTTCTCATTTTTAGGTTCAGGCCTCTGGTCGTTCGGCGCAAAATGCCGGTTGCTGAAAGAACCCTTTATTGACCGCGTAGATAAAGAAGAAACGTTGGCGGAGTTTGTTGAACGTAGGTTAGGAACGGAATTCCTCGATTATGCGATCAATCCGTTTGTGGCCGGCGTGTATGCCGGCGATCCGGCCCGTTTAAGTGTTCGCGATGCATTTCCAAAACTTTATGCTTTGGAAAAGGAATACGGCAGTCTGATCGGCGGAGCCATTAAGAAAAAGAAAAATTCATCAAACGGAACGGTAGCAAAGAACCGCGCGGAAATGTTCTCTTATCGGAATGGTATGCAGACGTTGCCATTAGCTATTCAGCGTGCGTTGGGTGAGCGGGTTAAGACGGGTATTCGCGTTCAGGCCATCGGCCGATCTGCCGATGGTTCAGGTCAATTTACGATCACGACCGAAGAAAAAGGACGCACGATCGAGCTGAAATCGGAAAAAGTAGTAATGGCTGTGCCGGCGTATTCGGCCGCACGTTGTGTCGATGCCATTGCCCCGGCGGCGGCTGAGGCGCTGAAAAATATTCCATATGCGCCGGCGGCTGAAATATTTCTGGGATATCCTGCTTCAGCGGTTCGCAGATCAATGGACGGGTTTGGTTTTCTGATCCCGGAAAAAGAAAAAAGATCCATTCTCGGCGCGATCTGGTCATCATCAATTTTTGACGGGCGTGTTCCACAAGGTCATGTCGCTTTTACCGTTTTTGCAGGAGGGGATCGTCAGCCGGAGATGGTTGAACTGGACGCATCGTCGCTGCAGGCCGCAGCAGAAAAGGAATTGAAAGATATAGTCGGAATTGACGGCAAGCCAACATATGCGCGTGTTCATAAATGGAAACAAGCCATTCCGCAATATCGTGTTGGCCACGGCCGTATCATGGATAAATTAGAACAAACTGAAAAAACTATTCCGGGTTTGCATTTTACTGGCAATTACCGCGGCGGCATTGCCGTAGGCGATTGCCTTATGCAATCCCATCAATTGACCGGACGCATTGCACAAGATCTTGCGTCTAATAAAACGGAGAAAAAGCAACCATGAGCCAATTCCCGATCATCCGCCAGCGCAGACTGCGCATGAA
>CAZHUW010000107.1:0-8207 GCA_964535295.1 uncultured Bacteroidota bacterium | reverse complement strand
TCCCACGGGCATTGCGGAATAGTAAAAGGCGATGAGATCGTCAACGATGCGTCGGTAAAATTACTTGCTCAGGAAGCGTTATCCCATGCGCGCGCAGGGGCGGATATGGTAGCGCCGTCGGATATGTTCGATGGACGTGTACAGGCTATCCGGTCGATTCTGGATGAAAATGATTTTGAACATCTTCCGATCATGTCCTACGCCGCCAAGTTTGCGTCCGGATTTTACGGACCGTTCCGTGAAGCGGCCCAGAGTACGCCGCAATTTGGCGACCGCCGTTCGCATCAGATGGATCCTGCCAACGGCGATGAAGCGGTTCGTGAGGTGGCAGAAGATCTTGAAGAAGGCGCGGATATCGTCATGGTAAAACCGGCACTGCCGTACCTCGATATAGTTCGACGTGTGAAAGACACGTTCCATGTTCCGACCGCCGCATATAATGTGAGCGGGGAGTATGCGATGGTCAAAGCTGCGGCGCAAAAAGGCTGGATCGATGAAGAGCGGGTCATGATGGAAACACTGATCAGCATCAAACGCGCCGGCGCCGATCTTATCCTGACGTACTTTGCCAAAGACGCGGCTAAACTTCTTCACTCATAAACGACGGGAAATTTTTATATGTTTGAAACACCGAGATCCGAACAATTATATCAACGCGCTTGCAAACTCATTCCCGGCGGAGTGAATTCACCCGTGCGCGCATTCAAGTCCGTTGGCCGGTCTCCGATATTTATCAAAAAAGCGTCTGGTTCAAGGTTATGGGACGAGGACGGTCATTCGTACATAGATTATGTAGGTTCGTGGGGACCGATGATCCTCGGGCATGCGTACGGGCCTATTATCGAAGCGGTACAAAAAGCGGCTTTGGATGGCACGAGCTACGGCGCGGCCACTGAACTGGAAATTGAAATGGCGGAACAGATCGTTAAAATGGTTCCGTCCGTTGATATGGTGCGTTTGGTTAATTCAGGCACGGAAGCGACCATGAGCGCTATTCGTTTGGCTCGTGCTTATACCGGAAGGGAAAAGATCATTAAATTTGCCGGATGTTATCACGGGCATGCCGATTCGTTTCTGATCAAAGCGGGTTCCGGGGCGCTGACATTGGGCGTACCGGACAGCCCGGGCGTGGCGGCTCCGGTGGCGGCGGGAACATTGACGGCGCAATTTAATAGCCCGGAATCGGTGCAGCAATTACTCGAATCATGCGAAGGACAAGTGGCTGCTGTGATTGTCGAACCGGTGGTCGGCAACATGGGATGTATTCCGCCAAAACCCGGATTTTTGAAAAAGCTGCGGGATCTTTGTACGAAATATGGAACGGTACTTATATTTGATGAAGTGATGACCGGTTTTCGTTTGGCGCCGGGCGGCGCACAGCAGTTGTACGGGATCAGGCCCGATCTGACGACATTCGGAAAGATCATCGGCGGCGGTTTGCCGGTTGGCGCTTACGGTGGGCGAAAAGAGATTATGAGTATGGTTGCGCCGCTTGGGCCGATGTACCAGGCGGGAACTCTTTCCGGAAATCCTCTCGCGATGGCGGCCGGTCTGGTTGCGCTCAGAACGCTTCATGAAAAACCTGAAATTTATCAAACGCTCGAACGCCTATCTGCAAGACTGGAAGAAGGATTGAACAAAATTATTGCACAATACGGATTGCCTTTAACACAGAATCGCGTTGGCTCCATGTTTACACTGTTCTTCACGGATAAGCGGGTTGAGGATTACGATTCAGCCGTCACATCCGATAAACAGGGGTTTGCCGTATATTTTAATGCCATGCTGGAGCGGGGAATTTATCTTGCGCCGTCGCAATTCGAAGCGGCATTCATGTCCGCCGGTCACACGGAGAAAGATATTGACGTCACGCTCAGCGCGGCCGAAGCATCTCTGCGATTAGCGTTTGAAAGGTAGATCGTAACATTTTCATAGTCCCTTTCGTCTAGAGGCCTAGGACACTGCCCTTTCACGGCAGTAACAGGGGTTCAAATCCCCTAGGGGACACTTGTTTCAATGACTGTCCTTACTGCAGGATTACGATTTCTCCTAAATATTTTGTTGCATTTATTATTGTCTCCCGAAATAATTTCGCCCATTTGGGGTTAAACTATTCGTACATCTATCCTCTTTATTTTTTAAAAAAGTTGTTGTGGAATTCACCTTTTTTGTCAATATTTGTTGAATGCCCGAAATGTTGTTAGTATGAATATTAATAAGAAAATTGAAGTGCCAACGTGCGAAACTTGCGAGACGAGGGATTGTTCGATCTTTAAGAGTTTAAGCAGTGAAGACCTCGATAGTTTATCGCTGAATAAAGCGGGTAACGTTTATAAAAAAGGGCAGAATGTGTTCTTTGAAGGTAACCGGCCATCGGGTTTATACTGTCTGAATAAAGGGAAGGTCAAAGTATATAAACTCGGATATGGCGGGAAAGAACAGATCGTCCGCATTGCCAAAGAAGGTGACATCCTCGGGTATCGCGCATTGCTGAGCGGGGAGAATTACACGGCATCGGCTACGGCGCTCGAAGACGCTTATATTTGTTTCGTTCCCAAACATATTTTCTTTACGATCATGAATACCAATGCGGAACTGTCGATGAAGATGATGCATCTTTTGTCGCATGATCTGAAGTCTGCCGAAAATAAAATTGCCGAAATGGCGCAGAAGAATGTTAGAGAACGGCTTGCTGAAACCCTACTGATGCTTAAAGAGAATTATGGATTTGAAAACGACCACGGGTTGATCACCGTGGCTCTCAGCCGCGAGGATCTGGCTAACCTTGTGGGAACGGCAACAGAAACCATTATCCGCCTTTTGTCCGAATTTAAAGAAGAAAAGATGATCGACCTCACCGGACGCAAGATCCGGATCATCAATCAACAAGCCCTCGTTAAAACGGCCCATCTTTACGATTAATAGTCCTAATTATCCGATATACTCAATCCGTCCGATTGAGTTTTTTTTGATTATTTTGTGTTAATAAATTCACAAAGTAATACTGATTTTACATAAATTTATCGAATAAAAAACATGACAAAAGTCATGTATTCCTATGAATAAGGTCATTGGAAAAAGTTCTTGTTTAGATTAGATTTATCTATAACAAAAAAAAGTAACTGATCTTTGTTTTACAAAGACTTATGAAAATAAAGAAGGTTTTATTTCCAACAGACTTTTCGGATATCGCCCGCCATGCGCTGGATTATGCGATCATGATGGCTAAAAAGTATCAAGCATCTCTGGATCTGGTTTATGTGGATGAAGCGACATACCTGATGAATCCGGTCAATCTGGATCTGCAGGCGGACTTTTCTTTGGTAAACGAAGAGATCCGAAAAGTGGTTCATGAGAAAATGCGGGAATGGGTGCGTTTCTTTCCGCGTGAAATTCCGGTAAGCGTGGCGATCGAAATGGGCAAGCCGCATCTGGAGATTGTTGAAGCCGCTAAGAAACACGGATCAGATCTCATCGTGATGGGTACGCACGGACGTAGTGATGCAGATTATTTTCTCGGAAGCAATGCGGAGCGAGTTGTTCGAATGGCACCATGCCCCGTTCTGACCATACGGCAGGCAGGCATAAGGGACCGTTTTATGAAGATCCTATTCCCCGTTGACTTTTCGGAACTTTGCAAACAGGTGGGCCCGCAAGTGATCGGCCTGGCAAGGGAATTCGGCGCGGAACTTCATTTTCTCCATGTCAGCGTTGCGTATTCGCATGAATCACGGGGTTTTGCCGAAGAGGAGTTTGTTAAATTTCTCGACGGACTTGACCTTTCCGGTGTCAATTTTCGTACCGGTGTGTATGGTGCATTTGTAGAAAACACCGGAATCATTGAATATGCGCAAAAGAACGGGATCGATCTGATCGCGATCAGCACACACGGACGCACAGGCCTTAAACGTCTGATCATGGGCAGTGTGACGGAAGAAGTAGTCAATACATCGATCATTCCCGTTCTTACGTTGCGTTCGTTTACACACAATTTATAATCAAATAAAAATTTTTTAACGAAACAAATCACATGGTATCCGTCTATCCATCAGTTCTTCCCGTCAACACCTCCTATTCATGTTTCCATTGTGGGGACCGCTGTGACGACGATACGATCCATGAGGGCGAACGCATATTCTGCTGCCAGGGATGTCTTTTCGTTTATCAACTGCTCAGCCAAAAAGAGCTGACCGGTTATTATCAGTTTGAGGAACAGGTTCGCGTCTCTCCGAAAAAAGTGAAAACCCGGGAATATGCCTATCTCGATGTGCCGAGCCTTCGCAATAAAATCGTACATTTCTCCCAAAACGGCATAGCGCGTGTGACGCTGTTCCTGCCGCAAATTCACTGTAATGCCTGCATCTGGCTGCTGGAAAATCTGCAGAAACTGGATCCCGGCGTCATAACGTCGCATGTGAATTTTCTCAAAAAAGAAGCCGCTTTGACCTTTGATGAAAATAAAACTTCGCTTCGCAGGATCGCTGAACTGTTGGCGTCGATAGGATACGAGCCGAACTTTGCCTATGACCGGAATAAAGGCAGCATATTTTCCGTAGTGGAGAAATCGTTGTATATCAAATTAGGCATAGCGGGTTTTTGTTTTGGTAACATCATGCTTTTGTCCATGCCGGGGTATCTTTCGACGGCAACACTGGATCTCGGCTTTAGGAAATTTTTTGCCTACGTCAGTTTTATTTTGATCTTGCCCGTGTTATACAGTCTCAGCGATTATTTCAAATCGGCATGGGTCAGTCTGCGACAAAAAACGATCAATATGGACGTGCCGATCTCGATCGGTGTGCTGACGCTTTTCAGCCGGAGCGTGTATGAACTTTTCCGGCTTGGTAATTCAGGCTATTTCGATACGCTCGCCGGGCTTGCGTTCTTTCTTATTGTCGGAAAAATTTTCCAGAAGAAAACATTTTATCAGTTGTCCTTTGATCGTGATTTTCGTTCGTATTTTCCCATAGCAGCATTGCGAAAAAATGCGGATGGAGAAAAGAGTATTCCGATCGATGAGATCGCAGTAGGAGACCGTCTGATTATCCGTCATCACGAATTGATTCCGGCTGACGGAATTTTGCGCACCGACGAAGCCCTGATCGACTATAGTTTTGTTACCGGCGAATCCCAGCCGGTACATGTAGCGCTTGGAGAGCGTGTGTTCGCAGGCGGAAAACAAATGGGTGGCGCTATTGAGATCGATGTGACCAAAGAAGTATCTAAAAGTTATCTCACGGAGTTGTGGAACCAGGAAGCATTTACCCAAAAGGATACGAGCCGGATCTCGCAAATGTCTCAAAAGGTCGCAAAATATTTTACCTTCGCGATCCTTGCGATTGCATTGAGTTCTGCTGCCTATTGGTACGTGTATGATCCGCGTAGTGCCATGACTGTTTTCACCTCGGTCCTGATCGTAGCGTGCGGTTGCGGATTGCCTCTGTCCATTCCATTCACTTTCGGTACTGCTTTGAGAATATTCGAACGCCATCATTTGTTTCTCAAAAACGATCTGGTCGTGGAGCGTATGTCCAAAACCAATACCATCGTATTTGATAAGACGGGTACACTGACGATTCCGCGATCGGGCGCTTTATCATATGAAGGAACCACACTCAGCACAGAAGAACAGAACTGGGTTCGAGCGCTGGTACGCCAGTCGACGCACCCGATGAGCCGGTATATTTTTGAGTCGATCACGCCGGCCGAATCGATTGACGTAAAGGATTTTGAGGAAGTTTCGGGACTCGGTATCCGCGCCGCTATCGGAGAACATATGATCTCCATTGGTTCCCACGCATGGGTTACCGGTCATCATTTTACCAAAAAACCGGAGGAACCGATTCATGCGCCGGTTTCGCGGGTGTACGTTGCTATCGATCATCACCTGAAAGGCGTTTATAAAATCCGTTCCGAATACCGCACAGGGTTGCCTCAAGTGATGGCCGAACTAAACGGTACCTATGCACTGAAAATTCTTTCAGGCGACCACGATGGGGAACATTCGACGCTTCGGAAGATATTTGGGACCAAGGCAGAAATGCTTTTCAAACAGCTGCCGATCGATAAACTGAACTATATTCGCGCTCTGCAACAAAATAATAGTAAGGTGATGATGATTGGCGACGGCCTTAATGATGCGGGTGCATTAAAGCAAAGCGATGTAGGGATCGCGGTTACAGAACATACAAGCTCATTTACACCGAGTTCGGATGCGATCCTGAATGCGGAGGGTTTCACAAAACTTCCGGCCTTTATTGAATTATCGCGGCAGAGCATGAACGTGGTCTATATGTGTTTCACTATGATCTTTGTTTATAACCTCATTGCGCTGAGTCTGGCGGTGCAGGGAAAACTGACGCCGCTGGCTGCAGCGATCATCATGCCGTTGAGCGCGGTATCGACGGTGCTTTTTGCGGTACTGATGACGACGTATAAGGCAAAAAGAGCGGGGCTGTCGACGAAAGCCCGATACGGAGTTGAGGAGACGAATATTTTATGACGATCATCGTGGTTCTAGTCATAGTCAGTTTGATGCCGGCAGGCGGCTTTTTGATCGCGTTTCTCTGGGCGGTAAAGACGGGCCAATTTGACGATACCTATACTCCGTCTGTTCGGATATTGCTGGATAAAAAAAATGAAAAGGATCTGAAAAAAAATCATACATCGTAATTAACTATTCACACGAATCATGGAGAGAGAGCCTATGGAGCAAGCATCCAAAGTTCATGGTTCCGCATCGGCGGGGAACCTTGAGACCTTTCAGTACGACAATACGATCGTTCGCAATTTTACGATCGCGGCGCTCATCTGGGGCGCGGTCGGAATGCTGGTCGGCATTATTGTGGCTATTCAGTTGTATGTCCCGGCATTGAATCTGGGCATCCCTTATCTAACGTTTAGCCGTCTGCGTCCGCTGCATACCAATGCAGTGATCTTTGCTTTTGTCGGTAATGGGATCTTTCTGGGAATTTATTATTCCCTGCAAAGGCTTTGTAAGGCGCGAATGTTCAGCGATCTGCTGAGCAAACTGCATTTCTGGGGATGGCAGTTGATCATCGTTTGTGCCGCGCTTACGCTTCCGCTGGGAATTACAACCAGCAAGGAATATGCGGAACTCGAATGGCCTATCGATCTTTTGATTGCCATTGTCTGGATCATATTCGGCATCAATCTGCTCGGCACGATACTGAAGCGCCGTGAACGGCACATGTATGTAGCGATCTGGTTCTATATTGCGACCTGGGTTACCGTGACGGTACTGCATGTTGTCAATTCACTCGCGATCCCGGTCTCTCTTTTTAAAAGTTATTCGGTGTTCGCCGGCGTGCAGGATGCGCTGGTACAGTGGTGGTACGGTCATAATGCCGTGGCATTCTTTTTGACCACGCCGTACTTAGGCCTCATGTATTATTTCATGCCGAAAGCGGCGGAGCGTCCGGTGTATTCTTACCGCCTGTCGATCATTCACTTTTGGGCATTGATCTTTTTATATATCTGGGCAGGGCCGCATCATTTACTGTATTCGGCATTGCCCGATTGGGCGCAGTCGCTGGGAACGGTTTTCTCGATCATGCTGATCGCACCGTCCTGGGGTGGTATGCTTAACGGTTTGCTCACCCTGCGCGGGGTTTGGGATCGTGTGCGCGAAGAACCTGTATTAAAATTTATGGTGGTTGCCGTTACGGCTTATGGTATGGCCACTTTCGAAGGGCCGATGCTGTCGATCAAGAGCATCAACGCTTTATCGCATTTTACCGACTGGACCATCGCGCACGTACATATTGGTGCGTTGGGATGGAACGGCTTCCTGACCTTCGGTATCATTTACTGGCTGATCCCTCGATTATATAATACGAACCTGTATTCTAAGAAAATGGCCAACGCGCATTTCTGGATCAGCTTTTTAGGCATCGTGTTTTATGCAGTGCCTATGTACTGGGCCGGTATCACACAGGGTCTGATGTGGAAACAATTCACACCGGACGGTATGCTCCAGTATTTCAACTTCCTCGAGACCGTCACGCAGATCATTCCCATGTATGTAATGCGGTCGATCGGCGGGACGTTGTTCCTGGGCGGTACATGTATCATGTTCTATAATATTTACAAAACGGCTAAACAGGGTAAGTTCCTTGCCAACGAAGAAGCGCAGGCTCCGGCATTGGTCGGAGAATATCATTCAGAACAAAAAGGTCAAATACACC
>CAZHUW010000106.1:2564-11457 GCA_964535295.1 uncultured Bacteroidota bacterium | reverse complement strand
CATGAACCGAATCATCACTCAATTTATTCTATTTCTTTTGTTTGTTCCTGTCCTTCGGGCACAAGAAAAAGCTGTCAGCGACACCTTACATCTTGACATTCTGGTACGTATAGGACTTGAGAATAATCCGCAATTGCAATCACTGCGAGATCAGGCTAATGCCGCAAAGACACGATTTAATCAGGTAACGGCGTGGGACGCTCCCCAAGTTGGAATCGAGTTTTACCAAACACCCATCCAGTCTTTCCCCATTCCGACGCGTAAAGGTATGGAAACGGACTACTTCGTACAACAAATGTTTCCATGGCCTGGTAAACTCTCAGCCATGGGCAAAGTTGCGATCAATAATGCCGACATGCTGGAACAAACTTATAAAGCCGCGGAAAAAAAATTCATTCTCGATCTAAAGACAGCTTACTACGAATTATATCTGATTCAACGGAAACTGAAAATCAATGAAGCTAATCAAAATCTTATGTCAAGCCTGATTGATATAGCGATGAAGCAATTAGAAGTTGGGATGGGAAAACAATCGGATGTTGTCCGTGCGCAGACTGAGCTATCTAAGCTTATAGAAGAGGCCATCCGCTTGAAAAGAGAAAATAAGGTTGTCGAAGCGATGATTAATACGCTGATAAACCAACCCGCCAATAATGCGCTGGGCCTGGTTCCGGATTTGGATATCGCCGTGCCGCTATACACGTATGAAGGCTTGATTGGTCTTGCTGACAACGTTCGCTCGGAATTGAAAGCGATGAAGTTTGAAATTGAAATGAATCGTTCAGAATTAGTAGCGGCGAAAAAAGAGTTTTATCCCGATATCATGGTCAAAGGCCAGTACAAGAATATGTCTAACACATCAAGTGATTTTTGGTCGTTGATGGTCGGCGTAAATATTCCCATTGCTTGGTGGTCAAAAGGCAAATATCAGGGCCGTGTTCAGGAAAACCGGCTTAACATCACGAAGGTTCAAAATCAATACAAAGATATGAGCAATATGGTTCGATTTGAAATTCAATCTTCGTTATCACGGATCGAGGGCGACTACAGCCGTATGATGATTTACAAAAACACGATCATCCCGCAAGCGCAACATTCGCTGGAACTTTTAATTGCCGAATATCAATCAAATAAAACTGAATTTCTTATGGTTCTTGACGCCTATCGCATGCTGCTGATGGCCAAGCAGGATTATTACATGGCTAACATGGAATTCGTATCCGATACCGCAAAGATCGAGCAGGCTGTCGGAATGAGCATAAATGAAATCAATGAAAAATTATCCCGTTAGGAGATTATTGTTATGAAAATCATATCCATTATTCTTATCAGCATTGTAGTAGGCATAGGGGCTGGCTGGATCATTTTCAGCCCTAAAAGTCAGGACACAGCGACAGACACAAGTAAAGAACGAAAAATAATGTACTATCGCGATCCGATGAATCCGCAAAACACTTCGGAAACACCAAAAAAGGCTCCCGACGGTATGGATTATGTTCCTGTTTATGAAGAGCAGTCCTCCGGTGGCGAGAAAAAAATTGCATACTACCAAGATCCTATGCATCCGTGGTTTACATCCGATAAACCGGGTAAAGCGCCGGATTGCGGTATGGATCTTGTTCCGGTCTATGAAGGCGGCAGCGATGCTAAAGGAGTCAAAATCGATCCGCGCACCATTCAAAATATCGGAGTCAAAACGGAGCCCGTTTTGATGCGAACCTTGACAAAAGAAATAAGATCCGTTGGAAGAATCGATTTCGATGAAACCCGCGTTTATAACGTGAACACCAAGTACATGGGTTGGATCGAAAAGCTGTATGTGGATTACACAGGGCAATATGTAAGAAAAGGCGAACCTCTCATGGAGCTGTATAGTCCTGATCTCTTCAATGCCCAGCAGGAATACTTGCAGGCATATCAATATAAAAAGCAGATGGAGCAGTCCAGTCTTGATGAAATGAAAAAAAGTTCCTCAACCTTACTTGAAGGCGCTAAACGCAAATTAATGTATTGGGACATTCCGGAGTCCGATATTGCTGAACTGGAAAATAGCGGCAAGGTCAAAAAAACGATGACCATCTACTCGCCATTCGAGGGGATTGTCATGGAAAAGATGGTCGTGAAAGGCCAAAATGTGATGACCGGAATGGAAATGTATAAAATCGTCGATTTGTCAACCGTCTGGATTTATGCCGAAATCTATCAATTCGAATTACCCTGGATAAAAATGAATCAGGATGCGGAGATCGAAATATCCTACTATCCCGGTAAACCGATCAGGGGAAAGATTACCTATATCTATCCGTCTGTTAATATGGAATCCCGTACGGCAAAGGTACGTATTGAAGTGAAAAACACAGAGACGATTGCCCTTAAGCCAGAAATGTTTGTAACGGTAAAAATTCAGTCTCCCATATCGGTTAAGACCATTGCAGTGCCTGAACAAGCCATCATTCGAAGCGGGGAACGGAATATCGCCGTAATTGCCTTAGGCGGCGGCTTTTTTGATCCGCGAGAAATAAAACTAGGCGTTAGCGCCGGAGGATATGTGCAAGTATTGGAAGGCATTCACGAAGATGAAAGCATCGTAGTGTCATCGCAGTTTTTGATCGACTCGGAAAGCAATCTTAAAGCAGCCATCAATCAAATGTCTGGAAAAACAACGATGGATACAAACCATGCTGCCATGCAGATGAAGATGGATGAACATAAAGGCCATAATATGGAAGATTCAAGTGGAATGTCCATGAAGGAAGACGACAACAAGGAATCAATGCATCATGACGACCAGACAGGAAAAAAATTAGAAGGTAAACAGTTGTATACGTGTGAAATGCATCCTGATGTGATCAGGGATAAACCGGGCGACTGTCCAAAGTGCGGTATGAAGCTCGTGCCGAAGAAATAAAGACCACTTTCGCCCATTATCTGTTAACGGAGAAAACTTATGTTAGAAAAAATCATTGAAGCCTCTATACGAAACAAGTTCATGGTTATACTCGCCACCGTTTTTTTAATCGGGTGGGGACTGTATGCTATGATGAATACATCTATCGATGCAATACCTGATCTGAGCGATGTTCAGGTTATTATATACACCCAATTCGAAGGCCAGTCACCGCGTATCGTGGAAGATCAGGTAACCTATCCGCTTACTACGGCGATGGTATCGGTGCCCGGGTCGAGGGTTGTCCGGGGATATTCTTTTTTTGGATACTCACTTGTCTATGTGATCTTCGAAGACGGCACGGATATTTACTGGGCCAGAAGCCGTGTGCTTGAATATTTGAATTACGCACAGAAAAGGCTTCCACAGGCTGTTGTCCCGACACTCGGGCCCGATGCAACGGGAGTCGGCTGGGTATTTGAATATACATTGACTTCCGATAAACGTTCGCTGCAGGAATTACGCTCATATCAGGATTGGTACTTAAAATATGAACTAACAAGCGTGGAAGGCGTTGCTGAAGTTGCCAGTCTTGGCGGATATGTAAAGGAATATCAGGTTACTCTTGATCCGGTTAAACTTCGAGCTTACAACATATCCAGCGACATGATCGAGATGGCGATTCGCCGGAGCAATAACGACGTCGGCGGGGAAGTTGTTGAGATGGGAGAAGCTGAATTTATGGTTCGCGGCCTAGGATATATAAAATCTCTGGAGGACATAAAAACCATCCCGCTCATGACGAATCCTAAAACAGGAACTCCGGTGTATGTAAGCGATGTTGCGGATGTCACAATCGGACCGCTGATGCGGCGCGGCCTGGCTGAATCCAACGGAGAAGGCGAAGTCGTGGGCGGTATCATTGTCATGCGGTACGGTGAGAATGCTCTTAAGGTCATCGAAGGGGTCAAACAAAAGCTCGAAAGTTTAAAAGTGGGATTGCCGGAGGATGTGCATATAGAAATTGCCTACGACCGGTCGGGTCTTATTGAACGCGCAATTGAAACCCTGAAAGAGAAACTTATCGAGGAAATTATCATTGTCGCCATTGTTTGTATTCTTTTCCTGCTGCATGCACGAAGCGCTTTTGTAGCTATTTTTACATTACCTACGGCTATATTGATCTCCTTTATCATCATGCGTGCGCAGGGAATCAGTGCCAATATCATGTCTTTGGGCGGTATTGCCATTGCGATCGGCGCCATGGTCGATGCGGCGATTATTATGATCGAAAACGCGCACAAGCATATCGAGCATGAAAACGAAAAACCGCCCGGAGAGCGCAAAGAACACTGGCAAGTCATTTTAGACTCTTCCAAGGAAGTCGGACCGGCCTTGTTTTATTCGCTTCTTGTAATCACGGTTTCATTTTTACCGGTTTTTACCCTTGAGGGACAGGCGGGGCGTTTGTTTCACCCGCTGGCTTATACCAAAACGTATTCCATGGGCGCGGCCGCTTTGCTGGCCATTACCATTGTTCCGATTTTAATGGGGTATTTCATCCGAGGAAAGATTTTGCCGGAAGAAAGGAATCTGATTAACCGTTTTTTGATCAAGCTTTATCATCCTATTGTGAATGTTGTTTTGAAATACAATAAGACAATCATTGTGGCCGCCGCGGTTATTGTTATTGTTACTTATATACCGTTTTCACGTCTAGGATCGGAGTTTATGCCTCCACTTTATGAGGGTGACTTGCTGTACATGCCAACAACGATGCCGGGCATGTCGATCACTAAGGCTAAAGAACTGCTTCAACAGACGGATAAGATCATCAGGACATTTCCTGAAGTGCATCATGTATTTGGTAAGATTGGCCGTGCGGAAACGGCAACCGATCCGGCGGGATTAGATATGGTGGAGACAACGATCATGCTAAAACCTGAAAGCGAATGGCGCCCCGGCATGACGGTTCAGAAGCTCATTGACGAGATGGATCGGGCCATTCAATTTCCCGGACTGACGAATGCATGGACCATGCCTATCAAGACGCGCACGGACATGCTCAGCACAGGTATAAAGACACCGGTAGGTATCAAAATAGCCGGGCCGAACTTAGATACGTTGCAACGTATTGGCAAAGCTGTGGAGGCCGTCGTCAGAAATGTTCCGGGAACGTTGTCCGCATTTGCCGAAAGAGCCGTCGGCGGTAATTATCTGGATTTTGAAATTAATCGTTATGAAGCATCGCGTTACGGTTTGACTGTCTCTGAAGTGCAAAATGTGATTCAATCGGCTATTGGCGGTATGAGTATTACGACCACGGTCGAAGGATTGGAACGTTATCCGGTCAACCTGCGATACAGCCGCGAACTTCGTGATAATATGGAAGCTCTGAAAACCGTACTGGTACCTACGCCGAGCGGCCAGCAAATTCCTATGGGACAACTTGTTAAGATAGTGCCTCGTAAGGGTCCCATGGTCATTCGTACGGAAGACACGCGGCCGAATGCGTGGGTGTATGTTGACATTAAAGACATTGATGTGGGCACTTATGTGGTCCATGCTCAGAAAGCCGTAGCCCAGGAAATTAAACTGCCACCCGGATACAATATTATTTGGAGCGGTGAGTTTGAATACATGCAGAAGATGCAGCAACGTCTTATGATCGTTTTACCGATGACGATATTTATCATCTTTGTGATTATTTATCTCAATACGCGGTCTTTGATCAAAACGGGAATCGTATTTCTTGCGGTACCTTTCTCACTCGTAGGAGCCGTGTGGTTTTTATATTTCCTTGATTACAATACCAGCATTGCCGTATGGGTTGGCGTTATTGCACTGGCCGGGTTGGATGCCGAAACAGGCGTGGTAATGCTCTTATATCTCGATCAAGCCTTTGATGCGGCAAAGTCGAAAGGGGTGATGCGGGGGCTGAAGGACTTAAAAGATGCCATTGATCACGGGGCAGTAAAAAGGGTACGTCCAAAAATCATGACGGCATCCGTAATCATAGCCGGATTAATTCCGATTCTGTGGAGTCACGGAACAGGCGCAGATGTAATGAAACGAATAGCGTCTCCTATGGTTGGCGGAGTCATCACGTCGGTCATGATGGAGCTTTTGGTTTATCCGGCGATCTATTATTTATGGAAATCCGGAGCCCTGAGAAGGGAGTTGGCAAAAGAAGGAAAATCTCTCGAAAATTAACAAGCGTCGAAAGACGCAAACCCGGAAGGAGGGTTTATTTATGAAAATTAATCAATATATCGTAATAACGGCCGGGATCATCATTTTTGCAACGGGTTGCGCTTATTACGCTCAGTCAGGCGGAAAAGTGGAAGTGGTAACCGGAGGAGGCGCCAGAGTGTGCGTAGAATCAACCGATACGGTCCAAGTAAACGATGAACTCAACGTCTATCGCAAGGTCCGTGAAAATTATTCAAGCAAAGCACAAACCACATCCCGAGGAGAAACAAGGTTACTCGTCGGAAGGATTCGAGTAATAGAGATACTTGACTCCAGTCATTTTTGTGCAAAGTTGCTCTCCGGAATCGTTGAAGAAGGATTCACTGTGGACAAGTAAAATAAAAGGCAAATGATCATGAAAACCTTTAAGAACATAGCCGTTATAATCCTATTCGGATTGTTTTTTGGGTGTGCCGGTCAAACCGGCGTCATCCAAGGCACTGTCCAGATGCGCACCGATTCAGAAGCCCATATCAACATTGGATCGGACGACGGAATTGTCGTAGGGGATACACTTATCGTGTATCACAACGAGAATCCGTCGGGCACATACACACGCCCGGTGCGTACCGGGGAGGTAAAGGTAATTAAGATCCTTGATCCGCATCATGCCGCTGTTTCCATTATTTACGGCGGCATTTACGAACGTGATGTAGTAGAAAAAAAGTAAAAGAGAAAGGGAAAAAGATATGATTTGCAACGTATGCGGTACGCGCAATGATGATCAAGCGCGATTCTGCCTGAAGTGCGGCGACAATCTCAAGAAACAGAAAAAGGAGTTATACCGTCCTTCTGAAAGAAACACGGATAAAAGAAGAGCTAATCCACGACAGGCGATTTACCGAAAAGCTCTGTTAATAGGCGCTTGCACATTTTTAGTGATATCGGTCACCTTACTGCTTGATCAAAAGAAGAAAAATGAACCCTCCGCCGAGCAGATTACGGAAGAGAAAAGCAATAATCCCGCTGTTGAACTTAAAGTAAGAGAAATCGCTTCTCAATTTGTGTGTACCTGCGGAAGCTGCAATGAAGAATCCCTCGAAGTATGCAGTTGTAACAGAGCCGTACAGGAACGGCAACTAATCAGAGATTATATCACAGAAGGCCAGAAGGCTGATCAGATCATTAAAATTGTCAATACAAATTACGGCGGATTGAAAATCCGGCTGAAAGAAGAGCGGCAAAAGGATAAAGAAGCTTATCAAAAACTTGACTTAAATCTTCCTTTGAATGGCAACGCTTTCAATAGCACAAGCGGTTCGCCTTCTATCAGAATTGCAACCCAGGCAGATTTTGATTGGATAGTCGGGCAATTTCAATGCAACTGCGGTAAATGTGAAATTGACAATTTGAAGGATTGCCGATGCAGTCATCCCAAAGGCGCCGGCGAGGTGAAGGCCTTTATTTACGATAAAATCGCCGAAGGAAAATACACCGTGGAACAAGTAATTGAAATGGTCGATAAGACCTACGGCGGGAAAAAACTATAATTCACATCATTTAGAAGTAAGGAGTATCATCATGGCAAAATTTTGTAATCAATGCGGAAAGCCAATTCCGCAAGATGCTAATTTCTGCACTATTTGTGGGACAGCAATTGCGGGCAAGGCGCCGGTAAGGGCCGAGTGGAAAATTAAAAAAGACAGGGTCGTCGGCCGGCAAGGAAAAAACAAAAACTTGAAGAATGTTTTTATCGCCGGTTGTTTAATAGGCTTCTCAGTCCTGACGTATTATGTATGGCCTAAAGGCGGAGGAAATAAGGTTATAAGCGACCAGCCTGTTGTCATTGAAAATGTAAATTATGGAAATTCCAGAAAACAGATGACCGACATCCCATCAAAGATAGAGAACGGTAAAATTATTATTTCGCTTGATGCGGTCAAAGAAAAGAAGTTTGTCGCATTCAATTATGAAACTGCAAATAAAACCGTTCCGCTTCTGGCTTATATCTCAGGTGAAGGACGCTTAGTAACAGCCGTCAGTATGTGCGAGCCATGCGATTCACGACGCTTCCATATTCGAGGCAATCAATTGGTCTGTAATTCTTGCGGTTCTACATGGGATATCGATGATCTGAAAACAATCAGCGGGTCCTGCGGCAAATACCCACCGGATGCTATACCCAGTGTTGTTGCCGGCAACCAGGTTCTGATTGATGAAGCTATAGTCAAACGATGGACACCGAGGATTTAAAATTATGAAACTTCATTCCATATCTCTTAATAATCTACGCCGGCGTAAAGCTAAGCTGGCCTTTATGATCATTGGTCTTGTTATTGCTATTAGTACGGTGGTTACGCTCGTCACGGTATCGCGTGTGATGAATAAAGACATTGCAAATAAACTCGATGAATTCGGAGCCAACATCCTGATCGTTCCGAAATCTGACGATATTTCACTCTCTTACGGAGGCATGTCGGTATCCGGTGTATCGTATGATGTTCGAAATCTAAAAGAAGATGACATAAAAGCGATCCGTACTATTAAAAACAAAGAAAATATCAGCATCGTCGCACCCAAACTCATTCATGCCGCTACGGTATTCCAAAAGAATGTCCTCGTTATTGGTATTGATTTTAGTCAAGAGCTGCGTCTAAAAAAATGGTGGAATATCACAGGAAAGAAACCGGAGGGCAACAATGTAGCTCTTATCGGCGCAGATGTTAAAAATATGCTGCATCTGGATGTGAATCAATCGGTTGAGATCAACGGCCATTCATTCAAGATCACCGGCGTTCTCGAACCCACCGGCTC
>CAZHUW010000106.1:0-2464 GCA_964535295.1 uncultured Bacteroidota bacterium | reverse complement strand
TTGAGATCAACGGCCATTCATTCAAGATCACCGGCGTTCTCGAACCCACCGGCTCACAAGATGACGGGATTATTTTTATTTCACTTGCTCAGGCGCAAGAACTGTTTGGGAAGCCGGGTCAACTAAGCCTGATAGAGGTATCTGCATTGTGTTATGATTGCCCGATTGATGAAATCGTTCGCCAGACTTCGGAGAAATTACCCGGAGCTAAAGTTACGGCGATCAAACAGGTCATCGAATCTAAAATGGAAGCCATGCACCGATTTGAACATTTTTCGCTTGGTGTTTCCGAGATTATTCTTTTTGTAGGTATGCTCATTGTGTTTACAAATATGACGGCATCGGTGAACGAGCGCCGGAGAGAGATCGGGGTATTCCGGGCCATCGGATTTCGGCAAACTCACATTATGAAAATCATTCTTACAGAAGCCCTACTGACTAGTTCGATTGCAGGTATTTTCGGTTATTTCATCGGATACGGGGCGTCTCGTTTAGTTCTCCCGTTCATTACGATGAATGAACAAATCGTATTGCCAATATACGGAGACTTGTTAGGTTTTGCTGTTTCATTAGCGGTAGTCATTGGTATGATTGCTGGTATATATCCAGCTTTTAAAGCGTCACGGCTTGATCCGTCTGTCGCTTTAAAAGCTCTTTAAGAAAAGGAGGCATTATGGAAATCTTTGAAACTTATATCCATGTTGAGAATATCACAAAAACGTATATTGCCGGCTCGGAAAAGGTACATGCCCTGGACGGAATTTCTTTTGAGATACATCAGGGTGAGTTTATTGCGATTATGGGTCCTTCGGGATCCGGTAAAAGCACTTTGATCTCTGTATTGGGAGCCATCAGCCATCCTACCCACGGACAAGTCGTTGTGGACGGCATTGATGTATACAAACTGCCTGTGGAGCAACTTGCCGATTTTCGCAGAGAATATTTAGGGTTTGTGTTTCAATCATTTCAGTTAGTTCCTTATTTAACGGTATGCGAGAATGTTTTGTTACCGCTAACCGTAACCGGGCATACCAATAGCGAACAAAAACAATTGGCGGCATCCATTCTTGAAAAAGTGGGCCTGGCCGCTAAAGCCAACCGGCTGCCGGATGAATTGAGCGGCGGCGAGCAGCAACGGGTCGCGATTGCGCGGGCATTGGTCAATCAGCCTCCGATCATTCTTGCGGATGAGCCCACAGGAAACCTGGATTCTGCTACCAGTGACGATATTATGAATCTTCTGGTAAGACTTAACGCCGAGGGACAAACCATCATCATGGTGACACACAATCATGACAATCTCAAATATGTCAGCCGGTGCATCAAGCTCGTTGATGGACGGGTACATCATCAGACTGATTATGAATGTCATGCACTCTTAACCTAACCAAAAGAAAGGGGTCGTATGAAAACGCTAATTAGAGAAGCAATCGTTGCTCTCATTGTGATTGTCGCGCTTGCCGGCTGTTCGCGGCATGGGCTCATGAGAGGCTCCGTGGTCATGGCGCTTGACGACGAGTATCATGTGTGCTTAGGCTCACAGGATCAAATCGAAGTAGGGGATGTTCTAACCGTATACCGAACTGAAAATCAAAAGACAGGCACTGTTGGTAAACTTGGGGGCAAGGGCATCTATCCTGTGAAAATACGGGCCGGTAAGGTGGTTGTAACAAAAGTTCTCAATGAACATTATTGTGTAGTAAAGCTCACCGAAGGTGAAATAAAAGAAGGTTACATCATCGAGAAGAACTAAAACAGAAGAAAGGAAAAACGACATGAAAATAATTTTATTGGTCATCATTTCGGCATTATTGACGCTTAATAGCTGTATGATGATGGGGATGGAAGGTATGAATCATGACTCTCATTCTGATCATGGAAAGCAACAGTCCCAATTTGTTGAGGCACAAAATAACGATTTAAAAGCTGTTTTGGCCGTGCCGAGTTTGACTATGGGGAATGAGTCAGAAATTGTCGTGAATGTATATGACCGTCATGGGATGGTCCTGTCAGGAGCTAAAGTTACTTTACAATTTGATGCTGAGCATAAGATGAAAAATGATCACGATCATGGTTCTTCGAGTGGGGAAGAATTTACCGCGGATGAGATGACGAAGAGAGGCACATATAGCCTCAAACATCGTTTTGAGGATCACGGCTCCGTTCGTGTTACGGCGAGGGTTTCTTATGCTGAAAATTCTGATCCACTTATCTTGGCTGTGAACTCTGAGGTGACGCACATGAAAGAGAGCCACGGCGGTCATTCCATGACCCCCATGATTATTGCTGGTGTTGCACTGATGACAGTGATGATGGTCTTTATGATCGGGCGAAATAATTATTAAAATAAATAAAGGTGCGATAGTGGAGACAACCATTTGGAATTAACCATGCGGCCGTTTTTCTTACATAATCTGATCACTAATCGAGCACGATCTTGGCAGATTGGGTCCTTATTCTTACG
>CAZHUW010000105.1:0-11763 GCA_964535295.1 uncultured Bacteroidota bacterium | reverse complement strand
AAAAATCCGATCGCCGTTTTCCCCGGTACCGGAGATCCTAGGACAGACGGGTATCTGGCAACAACAGATGGACAAGCGATGTCCGTTCGGGAAAAACAGCAGTATGATTATGTCACGCACAATAATTTTAACTACTCCAATCCACGGCTGGTCAGCTTGGGGTTGATGCTGGAGTTTTAGGAGAAAATTACATTTGCATGATATCCCCATGATGCCTGACTCGCAATAAAATGGAGATTTCTATTATGAAGACACCGTCACCCTATTTTACTGTCATTTCATTTTTTATTGTTTTTATATTCTTGAGTTTTCCTTTAGATGCTTCCGCCGGTGTCACCGGACGATTAAAAGGTAAGGTCATCGACAAAACGACACGCGAGCCTTTGACGGGCGCAACCGTTCGAATTAATGGAACGCAACTCGAAACATTTACGGATGCCAACGGAGAGTTTTACTTTATTGCCGTGGACGCCGGCACTTACGCGGTCTCCTGCTCCTCAAATTCCTATGGAGATCATACTATCACAGAGACCGTTGTATTCACAGACCAGGTTTCTAACCTGGTTTTCGAGCTGTTACCATTAACCGAAGATATCGAAAAGCAATCCACGCGATTTCAACCGTCGGATATCCAATCTAAAAGCCCCTTCACCATCAGTGCGCTGACCCGTTCGGACATATCAAAATTGCCGGTCAACTCGGTTGATGGGATCATCTTGAGCTCCACAGGCTCCATTTATAGCCGCAATGAGCGTTCGGCATATTCAGGCAATTCCAACTATTGGTTTGGGATCAATATCAATTTTGAAGGATCTGCTGAATACAAAGAAGCGGGCGTTACCGGCGTTGATAATCTTCATACCCGCGGCGGTGCGGATAACGAATTAGGGTATTACATGGACGGGTTGATGTTGAACGATCCATTCACTGGAAAAGTATTATTAAACCTGCCCTTTTACGCTGTGGATCATGTGTCGGTACACACGGGGGGGTTTTCTGCGTCAAATGGAAATTTCGCTTCCGGCATAGCCAACATAATTCCAAGGCGAGCCGGCAACCGAATTTCCGTATCCGGTCAATACACAACGGATGCAGCGGCTTCGTTATTCGGCGCCAGTAGCTTCGGGAACCGTCTCTATAGCCTGTCAGCCTCCGGGCCTGTTGTTACGCAACGGCTCAAATTCTACCTGGCGGCCGACCTGTCGACAACCGATGATGCTGACCCCTCTTATTTAGGCAATGCCCGGTATCAATTGTCGGCGAATGGCAGAACGAATTCGGATCCCGCCATTTTGGATACGGCGATATTCGGAAAATTCAAAAAGGGCCCGCGTCCCTTTGATGTAAATGCTCAAAGCGAACAAAATCTTTATGCCAAACTCACATTCAATCCGACATCCTCCCTGCAGTTAGATGCCACTGCTTTGCATTCATTCCGAAAAAGGAATATCTATTTCACGGAATATTTGCTTGCCCCTGACCGCGTGCCGCATCAGGAAAGGTCCACCTTCAATCTCGGATTCTCGGCAAAGTACATCGTGAACCCGAATCTCTTTACCCGGGCCGCTATTAGTTATTATTCAACGAATTACCAATTAATGGAACGTAGTCTGTTTGATAAAGGCAGTGATGCTGTTTTTTTGTTGAATTCACGAATCAGAGGAAATACAAACGCCACCACCTATTACGGCGACAATCTGCTTTTCGACATCAATCGCGGTTTCATTCCCTATCAAAAAACATCTTCAGACTATGTATCCGCCCAAGCTGGGATCGCATGGCAGTACGATGAGTACAATTTCTTGAAGACCGGTGTTGACCTTCGTCAACACACAATTCAGTCCGCCAGCATTCTGGATGTCGGTAACCCGGTTGCAGGAAGCAACAATATTTACGGATACGACATTGATACCTCCGGCTCGCATTTCAAGTTGAAACGGTCAGGATCGTCCGGCTTAAACGGGATTAAAAAACCGAAGGTGACCGCGTTTTATATTCAGGACCGGTTTGACATTTGGATATTGCAGATGTATGGCGGTTTTCGATTCGAAAGTTTTGAGCTTGGCACAAAGATCCTAAAAAATCCAAGCAACCCGACCGGGGCCGATCAGATCCTCAACGAGGATGATTATAAGAGTGGCTCCGCCATAACAAAATGGAGTCCGCGATTTGGCGCAGCGGTGGAGGCTTTTCCCGGCTTGATCGTTAGAAGTAATTACGGATTGTATTACCAGGTTCCTAATTATCATCAGTATTATGTCAACAGCGATTTTCTTGAGAGAATGTCCATTGCTCCGCCTTACAATACCGTGGTAGGTAACTCTGCTTTAAAACCGTTTAAAAACGAATCTTACGAGATTGGTCTGAACTACGGTTATCAGGATATATTCAAACTGAATGTGTCCCGTTATTGGAAGGACGGATCAAGAGCGCCGATTGTCATTCCCGTAACGTCTTTTCCAAATGCATTGTACACCCCTGTCAACGTGATTGACAGCGAAACGGACGGCTGGGATTTTATGATGGAATCTCAAATGTCCCAGAATCTGAGAATCAAATTTCGATTGGGCATCGTTGAAAGCATGCATGATTATGCGTCTTATAATTCAGGCTTCCGTGCGGCTTGGCTGGGTTATGATGATATCCATTACCTGATGCCTCCGCGGTACTGGAAAGGATCAAATTTCGGAGTAAGTCTGAATTACTACTTGAATAAACATGAAGGTATGCTGATCGGCGGGGTGCGGCCATTTGAGAACATGTCCTTTTGTGTGGTATACACTGAAACCAGCGGATCACTTTACACACCAACGGTAGTAACAAAATTTGCTGTAGCGGGGGCTCCAGTACCGAAAGCAATTTCCAGGCGTAATTCAGGACGCGTGCCGAACCGACAAAACGTCGACGTAAAGATCACAAAGAACTTCATGATTGTGCAAAAATATCAGGTGTCCACCTATTTTCTCATTACTAATATCCTAAACACCAAGAACGCGGCGAACGTTTTTACGTCAACGGGTTTGACCAACGATGATGGATTTTTGAACACATCCGGCAGCAGTTATATGACTCAAAGAGAAATAGAACAATACTACATAAATCTCAAGGACAATTTTAATCTTGAACCGCCAAGACAAGTGTCTATGGGCTTAACCATAGATTTCTAAAATCGACATGGAGAAAAACTCATGAAACAGAACCTATTCATTTGCCTGATGTTCTTAGGCCTCACATCAGAGGCCCTATTTGCACAAATAGATCTCACGCCGACCATTTTTGTCAATTCAGGGATTTCAGTTCCCTTTGGCCCGCACAATTTTAGCAAATACTGGAACTCCGGATTCAATTTGGGAGGAGGAGCCGAGTTTCTCCTAAACCCTTCGCTGGCTCTCCAACCTTATTTTGAATACAATACCATGCCCGTGGACAAAGCAAAACTTAATATGAGCAATTCAAGTATTGTTGGCGGTAACGTATCTTTGTACACACTTTCCTTAAACTTCAGGTCAGGTGGTATAAGGCCGGTTGACGGGCTGGGCATGTACGTTATTGGTGGTCTTGGACTATTCCAATTGGATCAAAGTAGCGTCGGAGGTGGCCCTGGCGGTGCGGTCAAAGATCTCGGAATGCAGGTTGGGTTGGGATTGATCAATAAAATCTCAGCTCGTTATGGCTTTTTTGCCGAAATTAAGTACTCCGTCGGATTTATCGAAGGAGACAATGCCCAATATTTACCGTTGAAGATCGGCATCTATTTTGAACCTGAGGATTCCAAAAAATAAATTTTCTACAGATACAGTTTGAAATTTACTTCCTCGGTATCCTCTCATCCCGCATCGCGCTTTGATAAACGAAGTACGCCACGATCGCCGCATTGCGCTGCATGTCCTGCGGGATCACATGATCGTAATTATCCATGTTCGTGTGCCAGGTCTTCGGCCCGTATTCCAGAGGGTCCTGGATGAACTGAAATCCCGGCAGGCCGGCTTCATCAAATGCCGCATGGTCCGTACTTCCCGTTCTTTCCAGCGAGATCGTCGAAGCGCTCCACGCGGGGAAAGGCTCCAGCCACTTCCGAAATAGCGGTGCGGCGCCGTCGTTGCCTTGCATATGAATGCCTCGGATCTGCCCGCCGCCGTTGTCCAGATTATAATACACGCTGAATTTGTCATATCCGGGTTTCGTGGAAACCGAGTCTTTCAGATGATTCTCCACATAACCCCGCGAGCCAAGCAATCCCTGCTCCTCCGCCGACCATAGCCCGACGCGGATCGTACGGCGGGGTTTGATGTCCAGTTGTTTGAGTATTCGAACGGCTTCCATCATGACCGCCACGCCGGTGGCATTGTCCGTTGCTCCCGTAGATCCATGCCAGGAATCCATGTGCGCACCGATCATGACCACCTCGTCCTTGAGATCGGTCCCTTCCCATTCGGCGATCGTGTTATATCCTTTGGTATTTTTGGTCTGCCATTCGACCTGCAAATCGAATTCGCCCGACACGTCCTTGCCGTTTTTGATGATCTCTATGATTTGATTGAATTGTTCGGCCGCAATAACCACCTGAGGCGCGATGAATGGGGGCTTGAGATCGTACGGTTTAGGGTTCTTCCGCCCGAAAACGTCACTCTCATCGACCAGCGACGTACTCGCGCTTTGAACCGTGACCACGCCGGAATTTCTGCTTGGCATGCGCGAACTGCTTGTCCCGCCGTCGAGAATAATTGCAGGCTGCTGTTCATTGACCCATGAAAATATCTTCAATCGCTCCACATACGATGCGTAGCCCGGTGAACTTCTGAATTGAATTCGCCAGCTTGTGCGTGTTTCTTTTTCCTCGGACGCATTCGCCATGGCAAGCAATTCGGCATCCGTCCTGCGTTTCGCGGCCGCTTCAAAAGACGGTTCTACTTTGATCTTTTCACCGAGCAGGATGATGGCATTCTTTAATTTGCCGGCGTACTTGGCTTTTACTTCATCGAGGCTTTTTTCGTTGATGTACAGGATCTTCCCTTTAACAACGCCGTTGGTTGCCGGCGACCATGCCTTAGGATAGGCAATGAGTTGAAACGCATACGGCGCAGTGATGCCTGCGCGAAACGACTTGACGTCCCAGCCGCGGCCGAATTCACCCCACGGTTCGACCTCCGCTTTTAATCCGTACGATGCAAGCGTTTTTTGCGACCATACGTTAGCAGCGGCCATACCTTTGGAATTGGTCAGCCGCGGCCCGATCACGTTGGTCAATACATTGAGCAGATCCATGACTTTGGAATTTTCTATAGCTTCTTTTTTAATGTTGAAGGCAACCAGCGTATCGGCAGGCGCAATTTGAGCGTGCAATTCAAAGACACTCACCCAGATAATGGATAAGAGACAAACAAAGCGTTTCATGATAACCTCTTGAAATATGTGGATGGCAAATGGGAAAGAATAATTAGATTAAGTTCATTCTTTTTTTCGTTCCTCTATCAAAAGTTCAATGATCGTTTCATGTTTTTTTGCTCTGGCCAGATCCAGCGCCGTTTGGCCTTGTTTATCGCGGCTGCCCGGATCGGCGCCTTTGCTCAGCAGAATACGCACCGCTTCGATCCGGTTGTATTCGGCGGCAAGCATCAATACCGTTTGCCCCCGTTCATTGACCGCTTTGATGTCGGCCCCTTTCTCTAAAAGCGCGCTGATCACATTGCCTTTTCCCTTGATGGCGGCCTGCATGAGCGGAGTAAAATGAAAACGATCCTGCGCATTCACATCCGCGCCGTTATTGAGTAACGATCTGACTATATCGAGACGGTCAAAAAGCACCGCAAACGTGAGAGCCGATTTACCGTCCTCGTCTTTCGCATTGACGTTCGAGCCTTTCCTGATCAGCGATTCCATGACCTCCACCGGCGCATAACGCGCGGCATACATCAATGCCGTCTGTCCGTTGGTCGCTACTGCATTTACATCCGCGCCTCTGGCCAGCAGAAGCCGGACAACTTTGGCATGCCCGTCGCGTGCGGCGATCATCAGCGGCGTGGGCTCGTTCAATTCACCCTGTGAAGTAGAATCATAGGACCGCAAAAAACGCGCATTGGGGTTCATACCGGAAGTAAGAAACAGATTCGTCAGAATAGCATCCCCTTTACGAAGCCGGTACAAAAAAGATTTCTCACTGTATTCGATCCCGAGCCGGTCCAGTTCTTTTCTCGCTTTCTCCCGCTGATTCCCGCAACCAACCAGAATCAATAAAAACAGAAGGGCATGTAATTTGAAATTTAGAGTCAAGAATTTCATAATTGCTTATCCCCCATAGCTCCACCCCGTGTCCCGCAGGAGCATCGGCTCTTCTTCCTCGTTACGAACGCGGGCATTGACGATCTTTCCTATTACAATGGTATGATCCCCTTTTTCGATCCGCTCTTCGACCGTACATTCCAGAACCGCATTGGCGTCCAAAAACAACGGCGCACCCGTGACGCCCGTATCAAATTCAAATCCGTTGATCTTATTGCCTTCAAGATGCACTTCTTTAAAAAATTTCGATGCCATGTTTTTTTGATTCTTGCCGAGAATATTCAAAGCGAAAATAAGGCTCTGTTTCACGGCTTCATGGGGCCAGCCTTCCTTTCGAATTCCAACCATTACCAGAGGAGGTTCAAACGAAGCCTGTGACACCCACGTCACCGTGGCCGCTGCATAGGGCATGGTTTCCTTAGGATCGGACGATTTTGACGTCAATATGTAAAGCCCGTACTGGAACATTTTTAACGCGCGTTTTTTGTCGCTCAGGTTCATTCAGATCTCCTCTTAGATATGCGTAGTATTTTTTCGCAACATCGAAATGATTTCTATGAGACGGTTCCCGGCATATTCCATTTCCTGCATGGTGTTGAATCGCCCTATCCCGAACCGCAGCGAGGATTTGGCCCGCTCATCGTCAACTCCGATGGCTTGCAGAACGTGCGACGGTTCAGGTAACGCGCTTGTACAGGCTGAACCCGATGACATCGCAATTTCTTTCGCGGCCATCATGACCGAGCCGGCTTTCGTGTGATCAAAACTCATATTGAGGTTATTCGGCAGGCGTTTGATCTTTTTGGATGCGTCGTATTTCGGCAACGGATCTTCCAGGATATCTGATCTTTCAATTGCGGGGCCGTTGAGATGGCAACCGTCAAGGTGTGTAACGAGCGTTTCGTATAATTTATTTCTCAGTTCCGTGTAATGACGAAAATTTTTTTCGAGTTCAAGCCGGCAAAGCTCTGCCGCCTTCCCCAGGCCGACAATACCCGGCACATTGAGCGTGCCGGACCGCATCTCTCTTTCGTGGCCGCCGCCGTCCATCTGTGCAATAAGTTTCACGCGGGGATCTTTCCGGCGAACAAATAATGCCCCGGCGCCTTTGGGCCCGTAGATCTTATGCGCCGAGATCGACGCAATATCAAGGTTAAGATCGTTCACGTCCACCGCGATCTTTCCAGCGGCCTGCACAAGGTCGCTGTGAAAAAGTATATTCTTTTCACGCGCGATAGCGCCGATCTCCTTGATAGGATTAATGCACCCAATCTCATTATTGGCCATCATCACCGTGATCAGGATGGTTCGCGCTGTGATCGCTTTTCGAATTTCGTTCGGATCAATTGTGCCATCTTTTCTAACCGCCAAGACCGTTATTTCACATCCCTGCTTTTGAAGATGCGCGCAAACATCAAGAATACATCGGTGTTCCGCCGCGTTGGTAATGATATGATCCCCTTTAGCTGCATAAGCTTCGGCAACACCTTTCAGAGCCAGATTATTGGATTCCGTTGCGCCGCTGGTAAAAATAATTTCCTTCTTGTCGGCGCCGATGAGTTGAGCAACTTGCGCGCGCGCCTGTTCCACTGCTTCTTCCGCCTGCCAGCCCAACATATGATCGCGGCTTGCCGCATTACCGAAACGATCCTTTAAATACGGCATCATGGCATCCAACACCCGCGGATCGAGCGGCGTGGTGGCATGATGGTCCAAATAGATATACGGAACACTCATAAGCCGGTGATGATTTAACGAAGGCGTGAGCTTTTTTGCGCGTGAAATGTAGCCATTCATATTTCAAAAATCAAGTTACGGGATAGCTTTCTGTTGACATTTCTTCGCGAATCCTTTATTTTGTTCAACTCAAAAAGAAGGTTATGAATAAGATCAAAGTCGTAATACTCGGCGCCACCGGAACGGTCGGACAACGATTCATCCAGTTGCTGAACGGTCACCCGTTCTTCACGATAGCGGCCGTCGCAGCATCCGAAAAATCCGCCGGAAAAAAATATCACGAGGCCGTGACTTGGAAACTCGATACGCCGATCCCCGAATCGATTAGAGATCTGATCGTGCAGGAGTGTAAACCCGGTATGGATGCGCGCGTAGCTTTCTCGGGCTTGGATTCCTCCGTTGCAGGTGAAATTGAAATGAGTTTTGCCAGGAACGGATTTGCCGTGGTGAGTAATTCAAAGAATTACCGTATGGAACCGGATGTGCCGCTGATCTACCCTGAGATCAATGCGGATCATACCGGTCTGATCGACATTCAGAAAAAGAATCGAGGATTCGATAGTGGATTTATAGTCACCAATTCCAATTGCGCTATCATGTCTTTTCTGCCGATCATTCATGTGATGGATACGCATTTCGGCGTGGAAACGATGACGGTTGTCACGATGCAGGCGATCTCCGGAGCCGGATATCCCGGTGTGGCCTCGATGGATATTTTAGGAAATATTGTGCCCCATATAGGCGGGGAAGAAGAAAATAAAATACAAAAAGAGCCGCTGAAGATACTCGGAAAAATGAATAACGGAAAAGTCATTGATTCACAGATCAGGATCAGCGCCTCTGTGAACCGCGTTCCGGTGCTTGACGGACATCTGGCTTCGGTCTCAGTTAAAATAAAAAAGAAAACGTCTGTCGAAGAGATCAAGGATCGCCTGCGGAATTTCCGCAGCGTGCCGCAGGAATTAAAATTGCCGCATGCCCCAGAAAATCCGATCATTGTTCATGAGGAGATCGATCGCCCGCAACCACGTCTGGATATCAATTTGGATAAAGGTATGGCAGTCTCTGTTGGACGGATCCGGCCGTGCGAAGTGCTGGATTATAAATTCACATGCCTTGTTCACAACACGATCCGCGGGGCCGCCGGCGCGGCCATTCTCAACGCCGAACTTTTGTATGCGAAAAATTTACTATAAAAGGTTTTAAAACTTAGCGTCGCCGCGTTTTTGCGGTTCAAAAGGCTTCATCCTCATGATCGTTATCAAATTCGGCGGCACATCGGTTCAAGACGCCGCGTCCATCCGATCCGTTATTCAGATAGTTAAAACCAAGCTGGAAAAGAACCCGGTCGTTGTGGTCTCGGCTATTGCCGGCGCAACCAATCAATTGATCGAATCCGCAAATAACGCCGTAGCCGGAAAAAAAGAAGAAGCTATTACGATCCTTAATAATCTGCGGAACCGGCACCTCGGGATCGCGGAAGATCTTATCAAGGACTGCAATGAGCTTGACCACATTAACAAATCGATCGACGACATTATCACCAAACTGGCTAACCTGGTCGAAGGTATCTCATTGATCGGAGAATTGACCGACCGTTCCCTCGATATGTTTGCGGCTCAGGGTGAACTGCTCTCTTCAAGCGTGATTGCGCCGGCAATGCGGGAGTCAGGATTATCGGCGATCTGGTTCGACGTAAGACAGGTCATGATCACCGATCATCAGTTTTCCGGAGCCGTGCCAAATATTCCCGAACTTTCAAAAAGATCACGGTCACAGATGCTCCCGTTATTGAACGAACAGAAAGTCATTCTTACCCAGGGATTCATCGGTTCGACACCGGACGGCATCACGACCACTCTCGGACGCGGCGGGTCGGATTATTCTGCTGCTCTGCTGGGCGCCGCCATGGATGCCGAGGATATCGAGATATGGACCGACGTCGACGGCGTACTGACAACCGACCCCCGGATCGTGCCCCATGCGCAAAGGGTCAAACAAATGAGTTTTCAGGAAGCTTCCGAATTGGCCTATTTTGGGGCTAAAGTGCTCCATCCGGCAACGATCATTCCTGCTGTGGAAAAGAATATTCCCGTTCACGTTTATAATACTAAAAATCCTGACTTCGGTGGAACGCTGATAGCTGCCAAATTAAATCTGTCAAAGGAAACTCAGGATTCATCCTGCGTTATCAAGTCGATCGCATTCAAAAAAAATATTACTATATTGAATATCACTTCGTCGCGAATGCTTCTCGCACACGGTTTTTTATATTCCATCTTCGAGATATTCAAAAAGAACAAAACAGCAGTGGATGTGGTGTCCACCACTGAGGTGAGCGTTTCATTGACCATCGATGATCTCGATAACCTCGATTCTATTGTACGTGATCTGTCGGCATTCTCACAGGTTCAGGTGGAATCCGGGCGTGCGATCGTATGCCTTGTGGGCGAACAAATGCGCAGAACACCGGGTATTGCGGCTCGTACTTTCGGCGCCATTCGGGATATCAATATTAATATGGTTTCGCAAGGCGCATCGGAGATCAATTTAACCTTCGTGATCGACCAGAGGGATGTTGAGGATGTCGTGAAACGCCTGCATAAAGAGTTTTTTTCCGGTACCTTGCCGCCGGACATTTTCGAATAGGACATTGGCCACAGAGATCATGGTGAAACATTAAAGTCCAAGATAGGTTAGTGTCATCAGGTGAAAGGAAGTAACATGAAAATAGCATTGATCGGCTACGGCAAAATGGGAAAAGAGATCGAACGATGTGCGACAGAAAAAGGGATCGACGTTTGCGCCATCTTTGATGAGAATAAACCGGTGTCTGGCGTAGAGATCACCGATGCCGATGTCTGCATCGATTTTTCAATTCCGTCCGCGGTTGCCCATAATGTTCACGTATATGCCGCGGCTAAGAAAAATGCGGTCATTGGGACAACGGGCTGGCTGGAACACTTCGACAAGATCAATGCGGCAGTGCATAACGCCGGCATTGGCCTTGTGTATGCATCCAATTTTTCTATCGGCGTCAATGTGTTCACGCAGATCGTTGCCTATGCAGCAGAGCGTATGAATGCGTTCGAAGATTACGACGCCTATATTCATGAAGTGCATCACAATCAAAAACTGGACAGCCCCAGCGGCACGGCATTAAGTCTTGCAAAGACTCTGCTCGAAAAGATCAAAAGAAAAAAATCTTTACTTACAGAAACATCCAAAGGCAAGATACCACCGGAGTTTTTGCACGTCACTTCGTCGAGAACCGGCGCCGTTCCGGGTACCCATACCGTAGGTTTTGATTCTTTTGCGGATACAATCGAACTTATCCATACGGCGCGTAATCGCAGCGGTTTTGCATTCGGCGCTTTGTTTGCTGCCCGATGGATACAGGGAAAAAAAGGCGTATTTACCATGGCCGATGTCTTGAAGTAAATTTAACAACTGATCTTATGAATTCGGATAGCATGACGATCATTCTGAAAGGACTTGCATTGGGTTGGTCCATTGCGTGGCCACCGGGTCCGATTAATACAGAAATGATCCGGCGGGGATTGACAGGAAGTTTCTGGAGCGCCTATGCTGTAGGACTTGGCGCATGTTGCGGTGATTTTTTGTGGGCCGTCGGAACGGCAATAGGGGTCGGCATGATCATGAAAGAAGACAACGTCCGCCCGATATTGGGAACCGTGAGCCTGATCCTGCTTCTTTACCTGGCGTACACGTTTCTGGCCGGGGCAT
>CAZHUW010000104.1:0-11766 GCA_964535295.1 uncultured Bacteroidota bacterium | reverse complement strand
AACCCCCTCGTGCTTACACTCTTTCCATACACGACTCTCGTCCTATCTAGCGATATATCTCAGGATCTGTCTGACAAGGGACTTGGGAATATCAAAAAACAACTGGAACGTAACGCCGCGAAAGGAAAGATCACAGCCGAAGAAAAAGACAAGACCATTGCCAATCTCAGCGGAACAGCCAGCCTGGACGATCTGAAAAATTGCGATGTCATCATTGAAGCGATAACCGAAGACATCAAATTGAAAGGCGAGATATATTCCTACCTGGACCGGATCTGTCCTGCGCATACAATTTTTGCATCGAACACATCGAGTTTGACCATTACAGAAATGGCCGCATTCACTCAGCGCTCTGACCGCTTTTGCGGGATGCACTTTTTTAATCCGGTGCCCGTGATGAAATTGGTTGAGATCGTTAAGGGTGTTAGAACTTCCGATGAAACATTCCAAACAGCCTTTGAACTTGGCAAAGTCCTTGGGAAAACCCCGATCGCCGCAAAAGACAATTCCGGTTTTGTGGTCAATTTCCTCTTAGTACCGTATCTTTTGGGCGCCATTCGTGCTGTTCAGAATAATACGGCATCGATCGAAGATATAGATAAAGGGATGATGCTGGGTTGTGGTTACCCAATGGGACCGCTGACGCTTCTGGATTTTGTTGGAATTGACACTACCTACCGCATTGCCGAGATCATGTTCAAGGAATACGGAGAATCCATGTATGCATGCCCCCCGCTTCTGAGAAAAATGTTCATGGCTGGTTTTTACGGCAAAAAATCCGGGAAAGGGTTCTATGACTATTCGTCCGGAACACCGGTGGTTAATTCGGAGATCGTTAATTATATCAAGTAATTTAGTTGCAACACTGTCCATTTTAATTAAGAAGGCTGTCCAGAAATTGACAGCCTTTTTTTGACGGTTTACTGAATCAATATGTAAAATCTCTTATGGTTAATCCGCACAATGCCAAGATTAAAACGAAAAAAGTGACTTTTTCGGATTGAAATGCTTTCCTGGCATCAAAGTGCCGTTTTGGCTGCCAATCCTCCTTTAAGGGCCATTTCGGAAAAAAGCGGGAAACCCGGTGCATGTATTTTTCATAGTCTTCACCGAATTTTGCATGCATCACACGTTCCTCATAGCGGGTGATCAAACCGTAATCAAACGTAAAAAAAACAAGTGTAAGGATAGGAAACAGCGGAAAGAAAACATTTGACAATACGGCGAATCCTAAATATATTAACGTATTACCAAGATAGATAGGATTTCTGACAAAGCGGTACGGCCCGTCAGTTATTAATTCATCCGCATCCGCATGGTCGGTTTTTCTGGATGAGATCCCAAGGTAACCAACGGAATAAAATCTCAGGAATTCGCCTAATCCAATCAATAAAAAACCCGGCAGAAATAAACGTAAATCAATCCTGACATAGATCAGGCACAGAATGTAAAAAGGAATAGGAGTAAAACCTCTTAATCTGAATAAGAGTTTCCCTAAACCGATCAAAGGTTTTCTCATCTATTATTTGTTTATTATATAGTTAAACTGTGACCTTTGTCACAGCATATTAGGGATTAATGTTCTATATTGGTGGACGCCTTTTCGAATAATCTAAAATTTAAATATATCAATCTGAAAATTTCGAAACATAATCGCAAGGAGAATTTATGAAAAAGAACTTTATCATAGACCAAATAAGGCTGGCTGCATTGGTTGTGCTTGCCTTGGTGGTCTTGTCTAATCAATCAGTGTTTGCTCAGGCGTGCAATACACCAAACGGCGTAGTGATTGATGTCCGGCCAAATGCCCCGATTCAGTTTCAGTATTTCCCAATCAGTCTACTCGGTATTGGTAAATCGGATGCCAATCTATCTGCTTTTCAGAGATTCGGTATTCAAATCTCAAATAATACCGGATCTGACAAAGACATCACTTTTGAAGTTGGGTTATATGATGGTCCAAATTCATTGTTCGAGCCTGGCAAAAATCTCAAAGTAACACTAAGAATTCCCAATACTACTAATACATTTATAGGAGTGCCGCAACTTCTTAACGTGAAAAGCGTTCCTTATAAATTAACCGGAGCACCATCTCAAAGCCCCAAAATTTCCGAGGATTACATAAAGAAATTAAAGGGAGGGCTTCCGAGTGGTACATTTGAATTTAAAATTTCAACTTCAGATTATCCTACACCGCCAGGGTCACCTTGCCAATCTATTATCATCCAAGTACTCGCAGGCGCAACTGTGGATCTTATCATGCCTGCAAACGGAAGTACATCCAATTCGTTGCCACAATTCCAGTGGTCGGCGGTTGGTGGACAAAAATTCAAATTAACGCTTGCCAAATTGAAACCCAATCAAACTCAGGAAGACGCGCTGAACAATTCCTCTCAGCGTATGGTGCTTAACCTTACTTCCACTTCGTATCAGACAACAGCAGGCGGTCCGCCACTCGGAGCAGGAGATGAGAACAATCTGTCTTGGAACCCGGGCCTTGTGGACGGCGAATATTGTTACCGTGTGACCATGGTACAAGAAGATCCTATTACAGGGACGCAGAATCTGGTGAACAGCAACATCGCTAATTTCTCGGTCAGCGGTTCAGGCGGAACAATCAACACCAGCGGATTGAACACGGATGAAATCATCGGATTATTGACCGGAGCGGCCAAAGGCGTGAACATTGCAGATTTACTCAAGGGCTATAGCGCGTTCTCGATAGAAATAAACGGAAAAGCGGCAACGGTCGACGAATTGCGGACTAAATTGAATGATATTTCGTCCAGCGCAAAATGGTCGATCAAACCCTAAAAAATTATTATATATTCAAAAAATAGCAATTGGAGTAAAGATCAATATGAAAAACCTCATCATTAAATTTGTGGCCGCTGCCCTGATCGTTTCGATCACGATCGGCGCTACCGTTTACTTGGCGCAGGCCAATGAGAACAAAGTGGTCGCCATGGTCGTGAAGGCGCTCGGTAAAGCGCAGGCCAAACAAGGCAAAAGCTGGTCGAATATTACCAAAGGATCGCGTTTATTCTCAGGCGATGAAGTCAAGACCAGTGGCGACGGTTATGCCGCCGTTATGTTTGTCGATGATAAAAGCATCGTCAAGGTCAAACCGAACTCAATTCTGAAGATCCAGGGAACGTACGAAGGAAAATCCATCAGCAAACAGCTGGTCATGGATGTCGGCGAACTCTTTGTTAAAGTTTCCAAACAAAAAGGCTCGTTCCAGGTTGCCACTCCGACCTCGGTCGCTTCCGTTAAAGGAACCGAGTTTTGGGTTATGGAAAATGCCGGCGGTACTACCATCGTGGGTCTTGAAGGATTGATCGAAGTGACCAATAAGCTCACGAATCAAACCGCTAATGTAAGCGCAGGACAAACCGGCAAATCTACTAAAACCGGTATCACAGTTGAGACCACCAAAGAAGAAGATATTCCGGATGCGGGCGAACTGAAAGAAGAGATCATCATCCGCTTCAAAGACGCCGACGGTAAAGAAAAAGAAGTGAAGATCCAGTACTAACAAGATAATTTGAGCGAATTTTGAAACCCGGGAAGTTAAACTTTCCGGGTTTTTTGTTTGAATAAAGATAGCCACAGATTCACTGATTTAGAGTCAAAGAATAATCTGTGAATCTGTGGCGATTGTTTCTGCTTTACTGCTACACCACAAAATATATTGATTGTCTTACAAATCTTTCCAAAATTGTTCGGTCGGACAAAATGGAGATTAATCAGTCAAAGGAACTAACATTATGAGCTCTATTCAACAATTTGACCCCGAACTATATCAAACGATCGTAAACGAGAAGAATCGTCAAAACACAACACTGGAAATGATCGCGTCTGAAAATTTTGTCAGCCAGGCTGTGATGGAAGCGGCGGGAACGGTTTTGACCAATAAATATGCGGAAGGTTATCCGGGTAATAGATATTACGGAGGATGTGAATTCGTTGATATAGCAGAAAACCTTGCGCGAGAAAGAGCCAAACAGTTATTCCAATGCGCTTATGCCAATGTTCAGCCGCACTCCGGCAGCCAGGCAAATATGGCGGTATACTTTACAATTCTGCAGCCCGGCGATACGATCATGGGAATGAATTTGGCACATGGCGGACATTTGACGCACGGAAGTCCTGTTAATTTTTCAGGAAAAATGTACAAAGTTGTTGCTTACGGAGTGACAAAAGAAACGGGGCGTATCGATTATGATGAATTATTCAAAGTCGCCCGTGAGAATAAACCTAAACTGATTATTGCAGGCGCCAGCGCCTATCCGCGTTTTTTTGAATATGAGAAATTCCGCCAGATCGCTGACGAGGTTGGCGCTTATCTGATGTCCGATATGGCGCACCCGGCGGGACTCATTGCGGCCGGAATTCATCCCAGTCCCGTTCCATACTGTGATTTTGTTACCACCACCACGCATAAAACTTTGCGCGGTCCGCGTTCAGGGTTGATCCTTATGGGCAAAGATTTCGAGAACCGTATGGGGCTTACTGCGCCTAAAAGCGGCCGCGTTAAGATGATGTCAGAGATCATGGACAGCAATGTTATGCCGGGAATTCAGGGAGGCCCGCTCATGCATATTATCGCCGCAAAAGCCGTTGCCTTCAAAGAAGCGTTGCAGCCTTCGTTCAAAGAATACGCAAAACAAATCGTTGCCAATGCCAAAACGCTTGCGCAAACTTTGGTAGAATCGGGTTATGATCTCGTATCCGGCGGAACGGACAATCATTTAATGCTTGTGGATCTATCTAACAAGAACATCACCGGGAAAAAAGCAGAGAATGTTCTTGAACATGCCGGTATTACAGTAAATAAAAACATGGTGCCGTTTGATAAACAATCACCATTTGTTACCAGCGGGATCCGCATAGGCACAGCGGCATTGACAACACGCGGAATGAAAGAAGGGGAAATGAAACTTATCGGCACTTTTATAGACAGAGCGATCAAGCATTCTGAAAACGACACTGAATTGGGCAAAATCCGGAAGGAAGTTGAAGAATTGGCAAAGAAATTCCCGTTATATTCATAAGCAAATCTATTTCGCTGTCTGTTTTCGGGTGTAAAGAACACAGAATTTTTTAACTACGATCTCGCATCCCTGGCAATTATCGGGCATTGTTGTAGTGTCAAACGGAACACGCTTTACCTCATACCCAAGTTCCAGATACATCGCTTCGGACTCTCTCGCCATCCGTTCATCCGCTATGAATTTTCGTTCCCAACCTTCCTTTAAAAGCGATTCATTTTCGTAGGAACAAGCCGACGAAGCGGTCAGATCTTTCTGTCCGAGGATAGGTAATTTTGGATTGAGATGGTCGTTCATTTTATGCGAATCGTACAAAGAGGTCAGGGATATTGGTTTCTGAGAACGGAACATTGAAATGCTTGCAGCAGCTTCTTGCTGAATCGATGAATCTTTGATGGCGATCGCCGCCGGCGTATTTTTCGACCGCAACAAACTGTGTCCATATTTTTTCCGCATCTTCGGATCGGCAGAGTTCCTCGATCATAGGAAAAACGGCCTCATCCTCGCGTTCAATGTGGCGGCGAAGCATGTCGATCAGATCACGGCCATTTTCGGAAAATAATAAGATCGCATCCGGGTCACCGGCAGCGGCTTTGTCAATGTTCCGGATCATATTTTTGACATATCCCCGGCCTTCCACATGTTCTTCTTTAAGTACCTCGACAGGACCGTGACCGCCTGTTTTAGATTCAGCAAATTTGAATAAAATGTCTTCTTCTTTTCCATGATGACAAGCGTCAGCAAATTCGCGAAAGAAGGCGATGAGGGTCCGGGCTTTATCCCCATCCAGATTGTTATCACGTTCCGAATTTTCGATCAGCCGTTCCAGACAAAATAGCATCGACTCAATGATGCGATGTTCCTGAACAAGTATTTTAACAGCCGGAATCATAGGCCTTACGCGGTGACCGCAGAAGTTTTCTCGATCTGCTGTAAACGTAAATGGCCCAGTAGAGCGGCGCCGGCAGCTGTGACGAACTGCGGCAGATCTCCTTCAGGTACGTTCACTGCGCCGGTCAACTGTTCCGTAATGGTCTTTGCCATCGTATCCCAGCGAAGTATGCCGCCGATGAGAATGTACGACGGTTCCGCCTTAATGCGGGTAAGCAGCTGCACGGACCTGTCCGTAAGCGATGAGATCGCCCCATACATGATATCTTCCGGCGGAATGCCTTCAGACAGATGGCTGATGACTTCGGATTCAGCAAAGACCGCGCAAACACCGGAGATAGGCACTTTTTGTTTGGACAAATGAAGAAGGGATCCTATATCGTTGGTAGTATAACCCATATACCGCGCAGTTTTTTCAAGAAAGGCCCCAGTTCCGGCAGCGCATTTATCGTTCAGACGAAATGTTACTACTTGTCCTTTGCCATCAACGCGTGTTGCCTTCATCGTCTGGCCGCCGATATCAAGGATGGTTCGGGTTTCGGGAAATAACATCTGTGCACCGCGTGCGGATGCGGTCAGGTCGGTGACCTGAAGATCACGAAAAGGAACCATGTGCCGCCCATAACCGGTAGTGATAATATATTTTATGTCTTCTCTGGTAAGTTTCGCTTCTTTCAATGCCGCAGCCAGAACTTCTTCGGAGGTCTCGGATAATTTCGATCCGGTAGGCGCAATGGCTTTTCCGCAAATGGCCCGGTCCTCCGACAAGATCACCGCCTTGATATACGTTGATCCCATGTCTAATCCAGCAGTGTATTTCATACCGCCTCCTTCACATGAGGCTTCCGGCTTGCAATGATATAATCCATTGCAAATAAAGCAGCGCCAAGTGCGCCCATAAAATGTGAATCTTCGCTGACATTGACTTTATGCTGAAGGCTTTCTTCAATGGCTTTTATCATGCCTGTGTTCTTTGCGACGCCGCCGGTAAACGATATCTCATCCTCGACCCCGATCCGTTTTAAAAGACCGGTAGAACGTGAAGCGATCGATTGATGAACGCCCCATAAAATATCTTCAACTTTTTTTCCTTTGCCGAGCCATGACAATATCTCCGATTCCGCAAAAACGGTACACGTCGTGCTGATACGAACGGTTCGCTGCGCTTTCATCGCTGTTGGCCCAAGATTATCCAATGGAATACCCAACGCAACCGCCGCCGCGCCGAGAAAGCGGCCGGTTCCTGCTGCACATTTGTCATTCATACAAAAATCGATGATCTCCCCTTTATCATTCACACGAATAGCCTTGCTGTCCTGTCCTCCCATATCAAGAACCGTTCGGGTTTTCGGGAACATGTGAACCGCGCCGCGCCCGTGACAACTGATCTCCGTGATCTGTTTATTGCCGAAAGTGACCTTGTAGCGTCCATATCCCGTGCCAATGACAAACTCCACTTCCTGTTCACCGATTCCGGCAAGTTCAACTGTCTGACGGAAAGCGTTCTCTGCGGCCATCGTGACATTGGCGCCGGTATCGATCAGCGCCCGCTGCACGATCCTGCGTCGTTCGTCAATGATCACGGCTTTCGTTTGTGTGGAGCCAACGTCCACGCCTGCTGCATAAGCCATTATTCGATCTCCTATAGTTGTGCGGCCGCAATATGGCGCCGCGATGCTAAACCTTCAAAAAATGCGTCAATTCTGTTCTTCATCTGCGCTTCAGAGACGACGCGTTTATCCATCATATCGGATTCCAGGAATAATGTGGCAACGTCGCGCTCCGACAAAAGATGCTTACGTCCATCGGCAAGTCCGGTGGAAACGGTTCGGCAGCTTTTGATGGGATGATAAACAATTCCCTCGATCGCATAGGTTTCCATCATTTGCAGTAACGCCTGATCCTGATGGAACATACTGTCCATGGCGTCGCGAACAGAAACAAGCAATCCTTCGGCGAGGCTTTCCAGCGGGTGATCCAGGTCGTATTCAAAGCCAAGATTGGTTCCACCGGAGGCGAACCATAAATAAGTGGAGTGAACGAAACTGCCGCCCCATAATGAGAAGTATTCGTTGAATTTTCTGAATATCGGATAACACGGCACGCCAACAAATGCCAGGCGAAATTTTTCTTCTGTTAGCGTTCCGATGCCCTGGCTGACCTTATAGCGCATTTCCTCGGCTAGATCTTTGAAATAGCGGCTACCTTCACGCGTGCCCCGGAAGCCATTGGCGACGCCAAGATAGATCGTCCCGTCCGTAAGTGCGTTGAATACCGACGGGCGTGACTCGTTGCACAGTAAGATGTCCTTCCAAGCGCGGCTCATGTCGTTGGCGTATTTGAGAATTTCGCGGAATCTGTCGATGTCGAATTTCTTACCGCTCACTTTTTCGCAAACGGTTATCAATTCTTTCAGTTGCGCAAGAACATATTTGCGGTCGTTCTCAAAATGGGGGTCATCTTGAGCGCGCGCGGCTTTTTTTCCACGAGTACCGGGTACGTCGATGGTCACGATCGGAATCTTGTACATGCGTTCCCAGATCTCCGCCCATTTGATATACGTGTTGCAGGCATTGGTCAGAACGGCCATCGAGGGTTTGGGTATGGTGCCCATCGGATGTTTGCCGCCGCGAAGCTGCACGGCGACATCGGCCTTTACGTAACCACAAATGTCGGGGGAATAACCGTAATCTTCCGCTTCGGTAAGATATTCACCGGAGATCCTGCGTACGGCGGTTTGCAGGGAATTGATCTCCGGAAAAACGACCGGGAAATCAAATGATTTCAGGATCTCATTCAGGCTTCCCATGACGAAAACATACGCCGCCGGCCTGCCGGTTTCCGCCGCGTCCGATAATTCGGAAAACCAGTTTCTAAAAAGTTCGGCGCCGTCACGTGCGCCGCGCCCGACGATAGATCCGTTTAACTCTGTTTCGCTCATGATCTTCCTTTTATTGAAAAATTAAGTTTTCGACGAATGTTTCGAGCTGAATACTTATATGATCAAACGCGTTTTGATTCTCTTCGAATTCACTGATGAAATAAGGGATCTTGTGTTCGTCCAAAGCTTTGCTGTACGCCACTTGCTCCTCCAGCCCGGGCTCGCACATTTTGGCTGCCGCCAGGATCACGGCGTCGGCGCGGGCATTTTTAAAACGCTGCAGAAGCATTTTTTCTTTAGGTTTACGGAGGTCGTGCTGGACGGGGCTGTAGGAGGAATTTTCTATATAGGCCTTGGCAAGTTGAAAAAGCGGGTCACCGGTAACGGGAACATCATCCAGAATATACCGGAGTCCGATAAGAAGATCGTCATCTACAAGATAACAGGACCGTCCGATTGTCTGTATTAGATCCAGCGGCGGTTGCTCGCAAAATCCTCCTTCAAAAACCACCCGCATCTTGTCCTGAGCGTATCGTGCGCGTTCTCTGATCAAAGGCAATACCGTACGCATGAGTTCATTGTGTTCTTCTCGTCGTAAAAAACCTGCCATGGCAACCAGTGCATACGCGTCTTCCGCGTCGATCTGCCAGGGGGTTTCGCGTTTGATGTCGTAGAGTTCCTTCATCCAGCGACGGCCCTCATTATAGACTGCGATTGATTTTCTCAGGTCTTCATCGCTGACCTTTTTGCCGGTTACTTTTTCTATGTCCTGCATCAAACGGCTGTATTCGTCACGTAAATATTGGATCGAGTGGCTTGAATTGGGGTTCTGCGGCAGATAAAGGATCTGGCTCCTATACGAAAAATTGCGCCCCCAAATAGCGGCGAGATTTCGCGCCGCGTCGCAGATAGGATGGGAGACGAACATGTCTAATTCAAGGTTCTTAGACATCGAAAGTTCAAGCGAAGTTTTGATAACGGAACAGAGATAGGAACCGAAATGCGATTCCGCTCCCATACCGTCCATTTGTGCCCCGGTAACTTTCACCGGCAGCATTCCTGCGGCATGGGCGATCTCTTCAGGGAAATAAACCTGAAAATGTCCCAAAACTTTTCCGCCGGACTCTCTCCATTTTTTCACAGTGGGGTAGGTTGGATCTTCGCTGAATTCCCGGCACAGGTAGAGAATTTCGTCAAGGGATTGACCGTGGCATTGTTCGATAAACATTATAATTTTCCTTTCATCATCAATTCTTCAGATGTACTGTCCGCCGTCGATCTTAATGATCTCACCTGTTATATGCTTTGCCAGATCGGAGCAAAGAAAAACGATCGCATGTGCAACATCTTCCGGCTGGCCCGGTTCGCCGAGCAGGATCTCTGATTTAGATTTTGCCAGTGCTTCCGGCGTCATCGACATTACAAGCGGCGTTGCGATGAGCCCCGGCGCGACGGCGTTGACATTGACATGATAACGGGCCAATTCTGTAGCAACGGCTTTGGTCAGACCGATAATGCCGGCTTTGGATGCGGCGTAATTGGCGAGGCCGAATTTCCCCCGCATACCGTTGATGGAAGCGACATTGACTATCTTGCCTTGCTGCCGTTCACGAAAATGCGGTGCGATCTGGTGGATGCAATTGAACGCGCCTTTGAGGTTCACGTTCATCACATCGTCCCACATCGACTCGGTCATCTTCCACACCGGCGCATCTTTTGAAATACCTGCATTATTGACCAGGCAGTCGATACGGCCCTGTGTTGCAATGATATCTTGAAAACAGTTACCCACTTCTTCTGAGTTCGCTACATTCGCTTCAAAAAAACGCGATCTTTTTAACACATGGGACGGGGCTTTGATGTCCATGCCGACAACAAATGCGCCGGCTTTGATAAATGCCTCAGCCGTTGAGAGTCCGATTCCGCTTGCGGCGCCGGTGATCACTACGACTTTGTCTTTCAGATCGATCTGTATCATTTGTTTTTCCAAACCGCCTTACGTTTTTCCATAAAGGCAACGATGCCTTCGTTGGCGTCGTGAGTGGCCATGAGTTCGTTAACATACAAGGATTCCAAAGCCTGAATATCGCGTAGGAATGATTGATTGAATTGATACCGGGCCGCTTTGACCGCCATGCGTAATGCCTTGGCGCTCTTCGGAAGAATGTGCTGTTCCAGAAACAGATCCAGATCCCTTGCAGGATCAATGCTGATGGAATGAACCAATCCGATCTCACGTGCGCGTGAAGCCGGAATGAAATGGCCCGCGAGCAAAAGATCGTCTGCGACCGATTGTCCGACAAGATGGGGGAGCGATAACGACGCAACCGGCGCAAAAACACTCAAGCCTATTTCCGGCTGACCAAAATGGGCATTTTCTGTGGCGATGATCCAATTACAGAATCCTGCCAGTTCCATCCCGCCGCCCAAACATTGGCCGCGCACGAGCGCGATCGTCGGGATGGACGCATCAATAAGATGCCTGAACAAGGAATGGAACGTGCTGAGCATTTCTGCAACCTGATCTTTTTGATGTTCGGGCACACTGGCGCCGAAAGAGAAATGGTCGCCGCTTCCGGTGAATACGATCGCTTTGGTTCGGATATCCTCGGCGGCATAATCGATCGCGCGAATGAGCTCTTTCATCATGTCTTTGTCAACGATGTTGCCTTTGCCGTTGTTCAGCGCGATAGTTGTTACCTGTCCGTCAAAATGGGATTCGAGTTTGATCTTGGTATATATGCTCATGGTATCTTTTAATATTTGGTGTTAGTATCTCCCGCAGATTACGCAGATAACCGCAGAACATAAAAAACCAATCTGCGAAAATCAGCGCAATCAGCGGGAAAGATTTTTATTTTCCTTTAGGCAGAACTTTTTCAATGAGTTCCTCGCCCCATTTCTCACCTTGGGCGAGCAACTGTCGCAGTTTGATGAAAT
>CAZHUW010000103.1:0-12070 GCA_964535295.1 uncultured Bacteroidota bacterium | reverse complement strand
CATTTTAACTTTTGTTAGATTACTGATGCCCATCATATCAATCAAGAATTTGCAGGCCTTTCACAACCTTACTACGAACCGGAGCCTTTCATGACGCCGATTTCTTCAACCCTCTTCAGGAAAACGATCTCGATAGTTCTCGCAGGCGGTCAGGGAGAAAGACTCTACCCTCTCACAAAGGACCGTTCCAAACCTGCGGTGCCTTTTGGGGCTAAATACCGTATCATCGATTTTACACTCTCCAATGTAATCAATTCAGGTTTTCGCAAAATATACCTTATCACCCAATACAAATCTCAATCGCTGGATACGCATATTCGGGAAGGATGGAGTTTTCTGAATGGTGAATTGGGCGAATTTATTTACTCCATTCCACCTCAGTTCCGAACAGCCAACCATTGGTATCAGGGCACCGCCGACGCCATCTTTCAAAATCTTCATATTCTGCAGGATGAAAAACCCGAATATATCATAATTCTTTCCGGTGACCACATTTACAAAATGGACTACCTTAAGATGCTGCAGTATCACATCGCCCAAAAGGCCGATCTGACGATAGCCGGAATAGAAATCGAGAAGGATTTGGCGCATCAATTCGGTGTCATGGTCGTCAATGACAAGAATGAGATCATCGAGTTCCAAGAAAAGCCCAAAGAACCGAAACCGCTGCCCAACAAAGAAGATTTTTGTTATGTCAATATGGGCATTTATATATTCAATGCCGAAACGATCGCGCATGTATTGATCGACGACGCCAAGAAAAAAGATTCCCAGCATGATTTTGGAAAGAATGTTATCCCATCAATGCTCGGAAACTATAAAGTTCAAGCATATAATTTTGAGGATGAGAACAAGACCGCAAGACCCTATTGGCGCGACATCGGAACGCTGGACAGCTATTACGAATCCAGCATGGATCTGGTATCTGTTTCTCCGGTATTTAACCTGTATGATTTTAACTGGCCTATACGAACCTACCAGGGACAATTCCCACCCGCCAAAAATGTATTTTCGGAAAGTTTTGAAGGCGGACGTATGGGAACGGCTATCGATTCACTTGTTTCAGGGGGGTGTATCATCTCCGGCGGCAAAGTGGTGCGTTCGTTATTATCACCAAACGTACGCATTCACAGTTATTCATACGTTGAAGAATCTATACTGTTCAATAACGTCAATATTGGGCGTCATGCAAAGATTCGTAAGGCGATTATTGATAAGAACGTGAATATACCGGAAAACTTTGAGATTGGTTATAATCTCGAAGAAGACAAAAAAAAATTCTTTGTAACGCCTTCCGGTATTGTTGTCGTGTCAAAAAATACTCATTTGATGTGAGGTTAGGAAGATGATAGCAATACCACGGCGTGGGCAACTACTCCCTCACCTGCACCCGTAAACCCCATGCCTTCGGAGGTCGTTGCTTTGATCGAAACCGCATCTGAACTGATTTGTAATACCCCTGCTATATTCATCCTCATTGCATCTACATAGGGACCGATCTTCGGCTTTTGCAAAACGACGGTTGAATCGACATTGACAACGCTGAATCCTTTAGAATATATGAGCGCTGATACATGTTCCAAAAGCTTCAGGCTTGAAATGTCCTTGAATTTCGGGTCCGTATCAGGAAAATGTTTTCCGATGTCCCCTAGCGCCAATGCACCAAGCATGGCATCGCAAACCGCATGTAAAAGCACATCTGCGTCGGAATGCCCCAGAATCCCTTTTTCAGACGGAATCTCAACGCCACCGATGATCATTGTTCGGCCTTGCACTAATCGGTGTACATCATAACCTTGCCCAATACGGATATTCATATCGTATATTCTTATTTAAGGTTTCAGAAGAAGGAGTTTCTTAGCCGTTTTGCTTATCTCATTTTCATCCATAGAACATATCTTATATTGGCCTTTCAGCCACATTTCATTTTGATCATTATAATGTGAATTATAAGGCTGCCCGCTTTGCCCCAATGTCAAAACAGAAAGCGGATGCGCAACGTCTCCTAAGTCAATAATTCGGCGCATCGAAGGGCCAAGCAGTACTTTGAATTGAGCATCTGAATAATGAAATTCAGTATTATTGACCGTGGTTGTGTTGCCACCCATGCTGAATGGACCAACATTGAATAAATAATTTAAGGGTCTCTGTTTCCCAATTGGATGTTCGAATGTGACATGATGCAATTTTTCCCATGTCCAACCACCGGGTTCATCCCCAAATCGTTCTCTAAGGAAATCAACCGCATCGGTTAAAGAACGGCGAACGATCATATCTCTGCTTTCAGTAAGTGTGGTCCTCACGTCATCCCACCAGGAAGATTGCTTGTTAATGAGCAACTGGGTCGTCACGCGGGCCGGCACATTGGATAACTTGATGAATGATTCAAAAACAGTTTCTCCCATTTCATCTCGAAACAGATTGAGCAGGAGTTTCTGAAAGAAGACGTTAAATATGGCCGCCCCGCGGCTGTCCATGGTCATATTGAAATCCCAGTGCTTTAAAAATAGATAGGATTCATGATACGGATAATTCGGAGCGTTCTTATCGGATATATAAGTGAATACCGAATCGTCTTTACAGGCTTCTAATATATACGGCACGGCTTCTTTGGCGTGAAAAGAAAAAAGATCATTTTGGAGTGCTTTGAAATCATTGATTCCGAATTTTTCTTTTGAATTAAGATACTCATCGATGCGTCTGATGCGTGACGGGTTTTCCCAATAATTTGATACAAAAAAAGTGAACCAATCCCCTGCAATTTTGTTATTAGCAGAAGCCAGGTAACCCTCGGGTGGATTGTAACTATTTGGAAGAGATTCAAATGGAACCTGGCCGATCCAGTCATTTTGACTGGTTGTGCCGTCTAAAACAGAGATACCGTTGCCGCTCCGCCGGATTGGGATACCCGACATGCACTGATATCCTATATTGCCCTTAACATCGGCATAGATGGCATTCAAACCCGGCACTTTAAACGCGCTTGCTGCTTTGCGGAATTCCTCCCAATTATGCGCCTGATCCAGTTTACTGAATGCGGTGACCTCCCCGCTTGGAATGTGGCCAAGCCATCGAACGCTGACGGCATTCGCCTGGCTATCCGGCACATCGTAAATCATATTGACGATCGGGCCTCTATGTGTAAAAGGAACATTCAACGAAACGGGAATTGAATCTTTAACGATTATGCTCTCATGCACCCACGATAGCGTCTCCCATTTTCCATTAAAAAAGTAACTGCTATCTTTGATTTGTTCACTATAAAAATCGGCATCATCGGTCATAACCGCGGTCACACCCCAGGCAATATTACGATTATTTCCGATAACAATAAAAGGCGATCCGGGTAAAGCAAAGCCGGTTACGTCCCAACCGCCGCCCGATAATTGTATCTCATACCATGTGCTCGGCACTCCGTGGCCCAAATGCGGATCATTGGCCAACAACGGTTTTCCTGTCTGCGACCGCGTTTCGTTAACAACCCAATTATTACTCCCGATGGTAAACCCCTGATTGCCTATCAATTCTTTCACAAATAAATTTGCATCAACAAACTCATCAAGCATGCCGCCGTTGCGACCTGTTTGATAGGCACTAAAATCCAGCTCGCGGTAACGTCCTTCGACAGCAGACGACAATGTATCTTTCTGGCCTGCCGAATTTGCTACGGAACTCTTAACGATAACCGGAGCGTCATCCGCGTAACGAGGCAAGATGTCTTGCAATTTCTGGTAACCAACAGAATCGATGATTTTATCATATGCAACATCGACATACCAGCCCATGCTGAGTTGCCAGGCCATAACACGTGCAACCCCGATACTGTGTTCCACCTGCCAGTCCTTAGGTGAAAAGCCGAGCAATACAAATTCGACCGGGTAATTCTCGCGGTTCGCACGTAAGAATGAATTCACACCGTCGGCATAAGATTGAAGCAACATACGGGTCCGTTCATCGAGGCTGTCCGTGATCTGCCTCGCAACACGTGCAAAACCGATCGTTCGTAATGCCTTATCGGCATTGAGCGTCACAGAACCAAAAATCTCAGATAGACGTCCCTCCGATACCCTTCTCAGAAAATCCATCTGCCACAGCCGGTCCTGAGCCTGTACATAACCTGCGGCAAACATCAGATCTTTTTCATTTTCAGCAAAAATATGAGGTACCCCAAATTCATCACGCAGAACCTTGACATCTGAGCCTATCCCAAATGCACGGATCTCCCCTTCGATCTGAGGCTGCGAATGCATGACCAGCAAATATCCAATCGTTAAGACACCGACAAGAAGAACCACTACACAAAAAGCGAATGCCACAAATATTATTTTCTTCTGAGTAAGTTCCATAAGGTTCAATCCCGTGTTATCTTTTTTCGTTTCAAGAAACCGCTTGCCGCACCTGCGATCATGATACTCAGGACGGAATAAAAAGAAATCGTTGTAACCCAAATTCCAAGTTGATACTCCTTAGGCTCAAAAACAAATTCCACCGTATGTTCTCCTTCGGGAAACTGAACCGACCGCAGGATGTAATTCGTTTTATAAATTTCCGTTTCGTTTCCGTCAATAAACGCTCTCCAACCGTGGGGATAATATGTTTCGCTTAAAACTAATTGTGAAGGTTTATCGGCATACGCCTTGATCTCAATACGATTTGTTTTGTAGTTAATAACTCTGATCCAGCTGGAATCACGAACCCCGATCGGTGATTTAATATTTTTCTCCAGGATGGCCGTTTCACCCGGATGAAAGGAATCCGAATTTAGAATTGAGAAAATTTTGGCCTTATCGGGTTCAACCAAAATATTGTTAACAAAAAATGCGCGAGGCAGCATATTCTTATTCTCGTAAATAAGACTCTTGTTTGCCTCATCCAGCTTTGCTAAAAGAAAACCTCTCCCTTGCGGAAGCTGGCCATTGGCGATCAGGTATTTTACATTAAGCATGTTTACGACGTTCATATTGATGGGAAACTGAGGGTCGGGTCCTTTATATAGAGCGAAATCGATCAAATCCTGATAGATCCTCATTTTTGCAGGACTGTATCCGCCAATACTCTCCAAGCCAAAATACGTCCAGACGGGAGATCCGGCTTGTGCATGATCGAGTAATGAAAATATCCGGAATTGGGTCGAATCGGCTTTCAGAAAACGGATGGCTTCCGTTTCCTGAAATTCATAGGTCATACCGGCGCGTGCTTGTGGCCGTAGAATTTTTTTGTTCAGGCTCACGGTGTCAAAAATAAGTACCGCCAACAATATCGTTATTGTCAAGGTGTAAGAGATTTTCTCCCTAATATGGAAATAAATCACGGCCAGGATAATCTCCAGCATCAGAATAAACTTAACCAGGCCTCCACTTATAAGTTCGAACCGGATCTGCTTCAACTGCGCGATCTGTTGGGTACTGTAACGCTTTGCATCGTCTTCAGCCATGAGCGACAATGAATTGAAAAAACCGTTTTTGAATAGAATAAATGCAAGCAGCAGTACACCGAATGCACCCATGACGTACAGAAGGGGTTTTTCTATGTATTTTCGTTTTTTTCGTTCATCCTCGGTCGGATTAAAAATGAAATCAAGTCCGTAACATGCAAGCAAGGATACGGCGAACGCAAATATCGACAGAATCATAGATGGGACCCGAAACTTACTAAAAAAAGGTAACACCGTCAACATAAGCTGGAAGAACGGTTCAAAGAACCTGCCGAATGAGATCAAAAGAGCTATAAGCGATGCCGCAAATAAAAATTTGGTCATGGCGTTTCGGCGATAGACAATGCCCAAAATCGCGGCGACCATCGGCAACAAGCCAAAATAAAATGCAGACGACGTGAATGTCATCCAACCCCAGTAATAAGGGCTCTCCAGTCCGAAAAAAGTCGGGATAAAAAACGTGATGAATTCTAGCGGATGAAAAGACCACATCGTGATGTAGTCAAATGTCATTCCGCTACCGGCAGCCATTGATGCCGTTTCACTGATAGCCGGAGGTACCGCACGCATGGTAACGTCCGAATAAACATAGAGGGAGAAATAATTTACGGCACCGAAAGCAAGTCCGATCAGCATAGCCGAAGCCAGTCCAGCACCGTTCTTGATGAGCCCGGCTCTATCTTGCTTGAATTGGTCCATGGTCAGATAACAAAATAGATCCCAAGCATCAGGAAAGTATAATAAATGATCTGAGTGTGCCCTGGATCGAGAAAAAATGTTCCCATGACAAATCCCATGACCGACCAGTTAAGTAAATTACGATCCTTGAAATATCGCAAGACACTCCATATGACGAGAGGTATATAAGCGATCGTTTTGACTTTTCCGCCATGGCCTGCAGCAACTGACGCAACGAAAAAATTACAAAACATATAAGCAATTGCCGCAACCAATGCGATCAAGGGACTGAAACCCAATTGCCTTGCAAGTAAAAACATGAATACGCCGGCAAAAAAGAAAATGGCGATCTCCCATGAATTATCACGGTTAAGGAATGCAGCATTCACGATCAGATTGACATACGTCATGGGATTGAAATAAGACTGGAATTTGTAAACCGGTATATTTCCAGGATCACTGTACATACCGCTTGCAAAATTCGGCATACCGGAGAACATGTAAGGGAACCATAGCGGCATCGTCCCTTCTTTTTCAGTTATCTCTTGCGCCGCCTTAGTTGTGCTGATACTAGCTGAAATATCACCGCCGGTAGTAAAAACTTTGTTCTGAAAAACGTATTGACTAAACAGAAACAGCACCAGCATGTAAAGACCCAACACGGCCATCAGGTCTTTCTGCCAATTTTTAACAGGAGATACGTTTGTCGCAGGTTTTAACTTATCGAGTTTTTGCTGTTTGAACGGAGTTTTCGCCATGGCCTTTTCAATAAATGTTGGGATTGATCTTAAAAAAGTAAATAAAAAAACACTGAATATCAAAGTGTATTTTAGCTTATAACTTGAACAAATTCCGATTCATCATTATATTGCTCAAAAAAGGATAACATTAATCCATGTATCATCAATCCCCTTTCTATGAATTCCAAAAAGCCAGTGGAGCTGTTTTTGCAAATTACGACCCTTATCCTTATGAACTGCCTTCCTACTTCAGTTCGGCTAAAGAAGAGTACGGCGCACTAAGCGGATCTTGTGCAGTGATTGATTTTTCGCATTACGGCTATCTTAAAATAACCGGCAAAAATGCGTTGGATTTCTTGAACCGCATGTCAACCAACGATCTTAAGAAACTGGATAATAATCAGTGCGTCTTGACTGTTTTGACAAATGACAAAGGAAGAATTATTGATCTCATCAACATCCGCCGACAGCAAGATGAACTTTATGCTATAACGTCTCCAGAAAGCGATGAAAAGATCATTCGATGGCTGGACAAATATATCATCATGGACGATGTTCAGATTCAAAATCTCTCCGCGCAAACGATTCATCTGGGGTTTATCGGTCCACGTAGCGCAGAAGTTTTGACATCAATTTTTGGAACTGAACCGCCCGAACAAAGTCAAATCGCTACGTTGACGCTCGGCGGCCAAGCGATTGTCGCAATGCGTTCATTTCAGTTAGAGTCAGGTTTCACCCTCACGGCAGATATTTCTGCAAAATCGATATTGTGGGATCTTTTGCGGACAAAGAATATTAAGCTCTGCGGGATGGATGCCTACTTGAATGCGCGTATTGAGCAAAAAAAGCCGGTCATGGGAACCGAGCTGTCTGAAAAATATAATCCGCTCGAAGCTGGACTTCAGCACGCGGTTAGCTTCACCAAAGGCTGTTATGTCGGACAAGAAGTGATTGCTCGCCTTGATAGCTATAATAAAATTCAGAAACATCTGATCCGGTTAAAAAGCGATGAAACCATTTTACCGGGTGATAGAATTTTTTCTGATAATAAAGAAATTGGCATCATCACAAGTTCAACACATTCATATAAATACGAATGGATGATTGCCTTAGGTTATGTAAAAACTGAGTTTATAAATGTTAGTAATGTGTTAGTAAATACAAAATCTGAGAAAAGGGTGAAAGCAGAATTTTGCCCGTAAATTCAAAAATAACTTGACAATGAGGATTAAATTTTTTATTATTCATGGGTTAGCAGTCTGATTTTAGGAGAGTTGATCAATGAAAACAATGACTAAGAAAGACGTATCGAAGCGCGTCGCCGACAAGATGAACGAAAAGGTTCATAACGTTGAAAATATTGTAGATATCGTCTTTGAATCCATCCGCGAAATCTTATCCGAAGCAGATCCCGATGTTCGGATTGAAATTCGCGACTTTGGCGTTTTCGAAGTGAAAACGACAAAAGCCAAGCCCAAAGCCAGAAATCCTAAAACAGGCGAAATCATTTATGTTCCTCCGCGTCGAAAAACCCATTTTAAACCAGGTAAACTTCTGAAAGAAGTATTGAAACAGCCGCTGAAGAACAATCCATGATCAAGTTATAAGTATCAAAAAAAAAAAATCGAGCCATGACTTTTCAGTCATGGCTTTTGTATTTGTATGATCCTTGGCAGAATATTAGCAATCGATTACGGTGAACGCAGACTCGGCCTGGCCCTTTCAGATCCGATGAGAATCATTGCGTCCGGATTAACCACACTGGATGTTCATGGAGACATTGAAGCTGTACAAAGAATCAAAATTCTGGTAACGGCACATGAAGTCCAACTAGTCGTACTGGGGAATCCCCTGGAGAAAAGCGGAAACGAGGGCAGTAAAACACAAAAAGTACGCGCCTTTGGGGAGAAATTGAAAAAGGAAATTTCAATTCCAATAACTTTCTGGGACGAAAGAATGTCCTCAGTAACCGCACAAAAATTACTTGTGGAGACCGAATCCAAAAAAAAGCGGCGCACTAAAGAGAAGATCGATGAATTGGCTGCCGTGGTCATATTGCGTCATTATCTCGACTCCGTTGCGCATTGAGTTTTTACCCCAGCTTTGATTTCACCATGTCCTGAATCTTTTTCCCATCTGCCTGACCTTTGACCTTAGGCATAACGGCCGCCATCACCTTCCCCATATCCTTGACCGACTGTGCATTGATCTCTTTGATTGTGGACTCAACAATAGTCAGGAGTTCACTGTCGTCCAATGGCTTTGGAAGATATTCGGATATAATAGCCAGCTCCTTTTTTTCCTGCTCCGCAAGGTCATGACGTCCGCCTTTTTCGTAAAGCTCAATCGCTTCTTTACGTCTCTTCGCTTCTGCCAGCAGAAAAGACATCCCATCATCCGGTGTGAAGGCACTGCCTTTCTCAATGACTACTTTTTGCAGATTTGCTTTCATCATACGTACCGTGTCAAGCCGAAGTTTGTCCCCGCTTTTCATTGCGCTCTTAAGATCTTCGTTAAGCTTGTCGATCATATCATTTTGAACCATACAGAACCTTTCGTTCTAATTGTTATTTCTAAGATGGAATTTCGTGCGGTTTGAAAGGCAATGTGAAAGTGAATTCCGTCCATTGACCTTCCACACTTTCGTAGGCGATATTACCGTGATGCTTTTCGATGATACTGTAACTGATAGATAGTCCCAGCCCCGTGCCCTGTCCTACCGGTTTTGTAGTATAGAAAGGATCAAATACTCTGGATTGCACCTGTTTGGCAATGCCCAATCCGTTATCTCTTATTTTTACCGTCACGCCTCCCTTTTCGGAATTGGTTGTTACAATGTCGATACGCCCGGGTATTTCAGAGGAACTGTGACCGGCAAATTTTGTTTCAATAGCCTGCGCCGCGTTGATCAGAATATTGAGGATTACCTGATTGATCTGGTTCACGTAACAATAGATCACATTAGTGGCCCGGTAATCTTTATCGATCTTGAGAACATGCTTGAATTGATTCATGAACAGTTTGACAGTAGTATCGATCGAACCGTTAATATCAACTTCATTCAATTCGACTTCATCCAGCCGTGAAAAATTGCGAAGATCCAATACGATATGGCGTATCCGTTCAGCGGCATTTCTAATGCTGTTGAGTAAAGTATCAAGGTCCGATGTAACAAAATCATAATCAATTTGCTTCTTGAATTCGCTCAGTTCACGAAGAAACTCCAGATTGTCAACGTATTGATTCTCATACTTATTGATGATCTTGCGCAACACGTTCACATAATCTTCTACATAAATCACATTTCCAGCCAAAACGGACGTGGGATTATTGATCTCATGAGCAACGCCCGCAACTAATTGCCCCAATGCAGCCATCTTCTCCGACTGCACCAATTGCGTTTGAGTCTGTTTCAACTTCTCGAGGATATTCTCCAATTCTTCTTTTTGCTGTACGATTTCTGCCGTGCGTTTTTGGACCTCAGACTCCAGATACTCGTTACGTTGACGGATCCGTTCCAATTTCAAATTCACCCGAATCCGGTACCCTTTATATGCGCCGTAGAAAATGAACGATAAGAAGAACAAAATGATAAAAGGGTTTTGCCACCATGGCGATGGAACGTAAAAGGATATGGCCGCAGGCTGCGCGCTTTCTGTATTTTCACTGTTTCTCATCTTTACTTTAAAAACATAACGTCCCGGACTAAGATTCGTATACCGAACTTCTGTTTTTTTTGACGATGAGGACCAGTCTTTGTCAAAACCCTCCAGCATGTATTGATACGAATTGTCCTTCTCATTTAGAAACGATAATCCGGCGAACTGAAATACCACATATTTGCTTTCAATATCCGGAACGGATTCGGTGTTGCCGTTTGACAGATACTGGAAGCGAAGCACACTGTCTCCGGTTATCACACGCTCGACAAATATCTTTGGAGTCACCGCCACATGTTTAATGGAATCTTCGAAAAAACGAGTCAAGCCGCCAAAGTGAGCAATCCACACAACGCCGTCCGAATCAATATAAAAACTGTTGTTGGTGGTCGGGTCATCCACCCTAAGACCCCGTTCTTTATTTAACAACTTGGTTAAGACCGGCGGCGACTCAGCAATATCAAAAAGACCAAACCCCTTGCTTCCGACCCAAAGCTGGCCTGAATTAGCAACGCATTGGATGACGGGCACGATATTATCAGCTAAGCCCAAGAGCTTTGCTTTATAATTGGTAAACGATATACCGTCAAATTTGGCAAAGCCCAGATCGGTGCCAATCCAATAGATCCCGTGTGTATCTTGAGTAACCACATTGACCGTATTATCCTGCAAGCCCTCTGCTGTTGTCCATACTTTGAATTGTAATGAATCGAGACGGATTTTGTTTTCAATTTTTACCAATCCCCCGTTAACTCCGAGCCAGATCTGATCTTGTCTGTCTACAAACACGCACCAAACCTGATTCCCCGGTAAACCTTTTTTTGTGTCATAAAAAAAGGATTTTTCACCGTTATAAACAACGAGTCCGTTAAGCGAACCTAACCACAACGTTTTGTTGCGGTCCTCTGCAATATCAAGCACCGACGATCCCGCGACATTGTAAATATCTTTTCGACTAATAGTACGGCCATTTCGGAATTCAAACAAACCCTTATCTGTCCCTATCCACAACGTTCCATAACTATCCATTTTCAGTGACCAGACGGTATTGCCTCTGCCAATGATTTCCGGAGAAATGGAAGTAAATACATGTCCGTCGTATCTATCAAGGCCGTTATCCGTGCCTACAAAAATATCACCTGCAGGATCTCCCTCAACGGCATTTGCCACATTCGCCGAAAGTCCGTCCTTAATGGTAAAATTGATGATATTCTGATAAGGAAGTTTAAAACATCCGCCGCCGTCCGTTCCGACCCATACGGTACCTTCACGGTCTACAAGCAAAGAATGACAACTGTTCGTCGAGATATTCTCATCCGCCAAGTATCCTGTAAAGCGATTATTACGCCATTTGAATATACCTTTGTCAGTTGCCAGCCATATTGACGAATCTTGCGCAACTGCAACCTCATGCGTATTCAGATTTGAAGAATTATTATCAGGATTAACGGCGTATAAGAATTTTTCATAGTCAGCCGTTTTTCCGTGTTGAAATCCGGTATAATCAAAAATGATCATCCCGTTATTGGATCCAACAATGATCCTTCCTAAAGGATCCT
>CAZHUW010000102.1:0-12226 GCA_964535295.1 uncultured Bacteroidota bacterium | reverse complement strand
CAACTCGATCTGGCGGCATTTTTTTTGGATAATGAACGCACAGTCTTTCCATTGCTGGGATGCGCCCGTCAAGTCATCATTCGCGGGCCAAGTCAAGCATGTTGGAGAGGGTTGGCCGGACAGGCAAAAGGTGAATGCTATTTGGGAACTAATAAGATCGCAATTTTTAGCCCGGGGTCCCGTCAATTCTGATTTCCGGCCATTGACCGGAAATTATGTCATTATTGAGGGGGACGCAGGGTCGGCTATGTATGGTCATTTGAAAAGAGGCAGTGTTTGTGTTCGTGAGGGTGATCGGGTAAAATCCGGAGATGAGATCGGTCGTGTCGGAAACTCAGGAAATTCGACCATGCCGCATCTGCATTTTCAGTTCATGTCACACTCCGATCCGACAACAGCCGAAGGAATGTTATGCAGTTTTAGAAACATGGAAGAGTATTACGAAGGGACATGGATCGTGTCAGATTCCGTTATACCCGAATTTATGAGACGGATTCGGCCGTCACGCGGCATAGCTCCAAAGGAAAGATTTTAGAATTTTAAAGACTATTGTTCATACACGGGAATAATGATCTTCATTTTCGCCAGGCTCTTTCTGGGCGAAGAAGGGAGTTTTTCTTTGTTCATTTCGTAAATGGCTTTCCATTTCTCTTTATCGCCGTATAGCTTCGCTGCGATCGTTTCCAGATCCTCGCCGGGAGTTATTTCATAGAAAAGGAATTTATCCATTTTTTCTTGGTATCCCTTTTCAACCGTTAACACCACAATGGTTTGCCCGGTCACGATGAGATTCGGATCGGATATTTTTCCTTCGTTGGCAATAAAAAAATCTTGCCATTTTTTTGCATCACCGAGGAATTTCTCGCTCAGGTACCACAGGCTTTCGCCTTCACGTACTTTGTAGAGATTCATTTGAAACCCGCCGGCTTTTGCGCTGACATTGGCCCTGGCTTCCAGCGCGGCTATTTCGGCTTTGATGCGGTTTCGCTCATCATCCGACTTTGCCTGTTCCAATTCGACATATTTTTGCGAGATCTGCTGGGCGAGATCCTCGGTTGCGGCGCGTGCGCTTGTGACCAACTTGACTTTTGCTTTTTCCGTCAGGATTCGTGCCTGCTCGACGGTCGCCTTATCTTTGGCGGCGGTTTCAGCCGATGTAAAAGCTTTTTCCGCTTTGTCAAAATCCTTTTGTTTTTCGTAGATCGTTCCCAAACCGATGTAAGCGTTCGCCACTAAGTCGCTTTCAGGATGTTCGTTAACCAGTTTCTGGTACGTTTTTTCCGCTTCCTCGTATTTACCTTCCAGTTCGTAGGATTTGGCTAACAAATAGGTCGCGTCGTCCGTCCATTCGCTGTTGGACACGCGGTCGAGCACGTCCAGGTACACTTCGCGCGCTTTATCGTAATCGCCCTGCTCGATGTATTTCTGCGCACGATCAAATAAGGCTTCCGATTCCGTACTGACCTCAAAGAGTTTGTTGTTGCGGCCTTGCGTGTCTTTTTCTTCGGAGGCGGCTGCGAAATTACCCACGCTGAAAGTTCCGCGTTTGCTTCCGATCCACGTGCCGAATTCCGGATGCGAACGAATGACGCGTATATCGTTGGTAGCAAGTCCTTCTTTCTCTGAATAAACTTTTTTAACCTGCGTGTTGTCCGCTTCGACGGAACGCGTTGCCAACGCCGTCGGGTTGGTCCAGCTCATCAATCCCTGGTCTGTTGCGATCCAAAGCGGATTTGATCCGAGTCCTTCAACCGACCGGATATTGTCTGAAATGAGACCGTCTTTTTTTGTGATCGTTTTCCAGACATCAGCGGCTGGATCTAAAATGGATAAACCTTTTCCGGTCGAGAACCACAACTGGCCGTTCGGATCGGCATTAATGGATTTGACGGCGTTGGAATTCAATCCGTTCTTTTTCAGATACACGGTTGGCTTGATCGGATCAAATTTTATAACTCCGCCTGTTTGGCTCTCGTAATCGGTTATCGGCATCAGACTGATCCACAACTGCCCGTCTTTGTCAAAATAAAGATCGGTCACCGTGTTGAAATCGTGCGTTTTTTTGAGGTCGTAATTCGTCCATTTTTGATTCTCAAATTTACTAACGCCGGCGTCGGTTCCGATCCAGATCGCGCCGTTTTTATCCTGGGCGATCGCACGGACTTGATTGCTGGCCAGGCCGTTGGCGGTGGTGTAATTGGTAATTGATTCACCGTCAAAATAAGAGATACCGCCGGATGCTGAGGCGCTTCCCAGATTGGAGGTGGCGAACCACTTCCCGCCGCTGGAATCGATAAGCATGGCGTACACGTAATCGCTGAGCAGTCCATTCTGAGATGTTATCTTCTTATACCCTCCGCCGCTCATGTCCCATCGAACGATCCCTTTCGACGTGCCGAGCCACAGAAAATTACCCTCGAATTCCATCGTGTTGATACTATTGGTTTCGGAGAAGCCGCCGGAGGTGCGAAGCCCCAGTTCCGCCATTTGTGTCGTGCGTTCGAATAACGCGGCAAGTTCCGGGCGGAGAAGAATGATCTTCGGCAGGCTGATGAGTTCGCGAAAGACGTGGCTGGCGTCACGGTGTTGATCCAGTTTTTGGTAACCTATGCCGCTTGCGTATAAGGTCTGTGCATATCGCGGGTCATTCGGATCGGGATAATAACGTGTGAAGATACGCTGAACTTTCAGCAGGCCGTTGATGTCCCCGGACAGGCGCATTGAATCCGTATAAGCATACAAGTGTGTACGGGCCGCCGCATGCTCCGAGTTAACAAAGGTCGAGGGGATTCTTTTGAAGATCTGAAGTGCCTGATCCGTTTTTTTATTGTCAAACAGATTTACGGCAAGCGCGACGTAACTGTTCTCCAGGTTTTTTATCAGGGCATTCCTTTCAGTTGTTACATCGCAAACGGCGGGCGCCGGATCCTGAAGCTTCAGGTCGCGCTCGGATGAGGTGCCGGAAAAAGCGCGAATCATTCCGTCGTAGATCGCCGCGGCACGTTCATAATCATGAAGTTTTTCAAACGCTTTCGCTAAGCGGAAAAATGCGTATTCATTAACGAATTTTGTCCGGCCTTTGGAACGCAGGTAATCGTTGAGATAATTTAGACTTTCTACGGGTTTATTTTCGCTTTCATAACTTCTTGCGATCTGATAAACGAAGTAATCCGGCTCGATATTTTGTTTGTACATGGAGCGGCTGATCGTTCGAATGCGGTTCCAGTTCTGTACCGACATCGCCGTCCGTAGTTCTTTATCAACGGCCTTCAGCCACTGCACCGTATCCCGCGCGGATTCGCTTTGATACCAAACGCCTCGGTTTGTCACAACGATCCGTTCTTTATAGAAAGGAAAGATGCACAGGACGGTATCCGATGGGAGACCGTCGCGAGAGGTGTAGGGAATGGAGGTTTGTTCTGTTTGGCGAGCCATTTTGCCCGATTGCCCCCAAAATATATGGCCGCTCTGATCCACAAGATATGCGCGAATATTCTTGTCGGTGGAGTCTTTCGGTTCCAGGTAAATTTTGAATATACCGTTAACAAATTTGTAAACACCGGCACTGGTCAGGGCGGCCACGCCTCCGGATTCATCGATCTGGATCCGGTTGATCCGGAGATTCAGTGATAATGCGGTCGAATCAAAAGGAACTTCAGTGAATTTTTTCTGTTCGGACCCCGAATAGATCTTGTTACCGGACAGGAACCATAAGGTTTCGCGCTGATCGGTAATCAGCTTTTCAGGGATGATGTTTGCAGGTACGGTAATCTTATACCAGCTGGGATAATTCACATTCGCAGCCGCAAAAAGGCCTTTTGGGTTTGCAACGTAGATCTTCGATTTGGTTGTCGTTGCGCTGAGAATACGATTGCTTACAAATCCCAGCTGGGCGGTAAATTTGGTCCATTTGAAATTGTCAAATTTTGAAAGGCCGCCAGTTTCTTTTCCTTGTTCGTTGACCGTGCCGCAGCTGAACCATTTATTTCCTTTTGCATCAACCACGATATCGTTTACATAATTGCTCACAAGCCCGCTGTCGGCTGTGAATATTGTGACGGCGTAGGTGATCGTTTTTTCTGTCAGAACCGGGCTGATCCGGATAACGCCGCCGCCGTTGGTTCCTAACCATAATGTCTGATTCTCAAGAAAAGCGCAGGTGATATTATGGTCAAATATATAGCGACCTTTATTCAAATCGGGAAATCGGTCCTCGTAAGACTCCAGAAGAGTTTCAAAATGATGGATCTGATAAATAGAATCGAAAACGTAGATCTGCTCCAGATCTGAAGGGTGATGGAAAAGCGTATCCTGAAGCGTTGCAAACTGCGGATCCTTCTTCGCTTCGTAAAGGAACATCAATTTATTTTGAGCTTTTACAAGATATTGACCTGTTGGATGAGAACGAATATGATTTTTGTACTGTTGTATAGCATTGAGAGTGTCTTTTTTAGTTAAATGGAAATCGGCCAGTTGCAGCGATGCTTTTTCTGCCGTTGATCCGCCGGATCCGATCAGTTGCCGCAAAAGTTCTTCAGCCTTCACAGGGTTTTGCGCCGCATAGAGGTTGACAAGCGCAAAACGGGAGGATTGCAGGGCATTCTGATAAATCTGATCGGAAAATTTATCCGATTGAGCAACGGCCTTCTCATACATCTGGATGGCTTTGTCATTCTCTCCCAGCTTTTCCAGCGTGGCGGCAAAATTCCGTAGAACGGCCGGATCCTGAATGTTGAGTCTGGCGGTCAGTAATTCATAATAGAACTTCGCTTCTTCATAGCACCCGAGATAGGTGTTTTCTTCCGCGAGAGAAAGAAGCCTTTCAGCATACGATTTTTCCTCGCCTGCATTGTGCTTGATCAGGATATTAAAATCGGCAAAGAAATAACTATTTCCTGCTATATCAATGGCCAGACGGTTAGGTCTTATTTGTTTGATTTCATTGAAACCGTCCGTCAGGTTTGATAAAAAGGGGTTCTCTTTTTGTTTGGTCAATTCCAAGAGCATGGTGTCAGAATTGAGGCACCGGATACGCTGAATATCGTCGGTGTAAAGATAATGGAAAACGGGGCGTTGGAATTGCCTTAATATTGTAACCGAGTCGTTTTTTAAATAGGCGATACCGCCCTCAGCCAGACCGAAATACGGGATTCCGTCCTGATCCAGCGTAAGACTGACGATACCTCTTTGAGGAAAAACTTTTATCTTACCGTCATCGATGCGTGTGAGTCCTTTGGCCGTGACAACCCAGACCCGGTTATTGTTGTCCGAACGTAAAAAACGGATATCGTCGTCCGGCAGGCCGAGATTTTGATTGTACGATTTGTAGGTGTTTCGAAAAAAGTGACCCAGCCCTTTATTGGTACCGACCCACAGAGAGCCGTTGGGAGAGACTTCCAGGCCTTGAATCACGCTGGATGGCAAACCTTTATTAAGATCGAAGGATTCCGTAATGCGGTCGTTCGCAATGATAAAAAGCCCTTCGTCGGTTGCGGCCGCCCAGGAACTATCATCCTTAAAGACAAGATCGTTTATTTTTGCAGGAAGGCCGGGAACATTTTTGGATACTGGGATCAGCGATGCGTCAAAAATGTCTTTAATCACAAAAACACCCTGCGACTCCGTTCCGATGAAAAGGCTGTTCCGTTGAAATTTGGTGCAGAGTATCTTTGACGGGATAGGGATGTTCGTCTGCGCAGCCAAATGGCCGGATATAACACAAGTAATCAATAATAAGAAAATTCTATTTCGCATAATATATTTTAACCTCTATTTCCAATCACCGACAAGGCCGAAACTGCTCCAGAAATAGGGATGCGCGAATTCCGGCTGTGCTTTAAGTTTGAGCTGAGCCTGGCGCAGCGCGTCGGATTTGCGCAGCGACCGGAACTGTTCATAAAATCCTTTGATCAGAAATTCCGTCGAAGCATCGCTGACCTGCCACAAACTCGAGATGAGCGCGGGCGTGCCGGCGTAGATGAATGCGCGCGTGAGTCCGATCAGCTCGTCGCCCTGCGTAACTCTGGATAATCCCGTTTCACATGCGGATAATACAACGAGCTGGGCACGGTCGAGCTTAAGTGAAAATATCTCGTCCACCAAAACCTTTCCGTCGTTTTGCGTATCCTGCGTGAGGAAAATTCCCGATTTCGAAGGGTTATCGAGATCAAATACGCCGTGACAGGCAAAATGCAGTATCTCAGAATGGGCGATTTCCTTTTTCATCACGCTTTCGGTCGCATTTCCTCTAAGGAAAATATTATTTTCGCCGAAAAGTCCGCCGATGAATTTTACCTCGGATTCGGCAGACGCCAGCGGGCTCATATTGGGCACCACCGGGTTTCCAAATGCCAGTAAGTTGAGTGACTGGGCAGATGACGGGACGGCCTTACGTTTCTTCAAAATGAATTTCATCAGGCTGGCGCTGGGCAAATACGATAAACTGTATTGATCGATCAGGAATTCTTCTTTTTCGCTCATGAGAGCGGAAAAAGGGATGTAGTGTAGTTTACCGTAAGGCACGACGATCAGGCGTTCCGTTTTGATATGCGCAAGCGCCGGGGCAATAAGAAGTTCATACAGGTTTTGTGAGGATTTTTTGTAATTCGGTTTATCGACTGTGAGAAGATCGTTGCGGAAATCCAGCAGCATACGGTACAATTTTATTCCCGGAATTTCTTTCTTTACGCATTCAATGCCGGTTTTTGAAATGACAAATATCAGATAGAATTTCGGCGTGACATAGTATTCAAGCATGGTCACATCTTTATCCAGCATGGCCTGCGTTTCGCTCAGCTTGAGCGGCGACACGGATAATAGAGACGATAATTCTTCATTGTTTTTTTTGATCGTTGCAAGCAATTGCTTTCTCAGATCCGTGAGTTCTTCACTTTCGGTCAAATAACCAGCAAGTTGAGTTTCATTCAAAGAACGGTCTTTAAAGCTTTCTTCAAGAATAGCCATGCGTTTGTCGATGGAGTCAAGACGTGCGACATCGGAATTTTCCCTGCGCGCTGTTTCCAGCGCTTTGGTTCCCAGCAGATCGAGGAAGGATCGCGACTTGGATCTTTCCACGACGTGAAAAGCTTCTGCAAGATCGTTCTGGTTAACCAGGGTTTCGATCAGATCCGCGTAGACGTAGATCTTGTCCTGGAAGAAACCGGTGCGGAATTCTTCCGACCCGAGCTGCGTGCGCTGATCCTCGATGATCAGCAGGGCTTCTTCAAAATTTCTTTTTGCTTCATCGAGCTGGCCGTCGCGTTGATAGGTTTTTGCAAGACCGTATTTGATCTGCCATTTTAGAGTGGAGGCCTTTTTGGAGACGGCCATGTCATAGGCCAGCAGGTAATGTTCTTTGGCTTTGGCAAAATCCTTCATAATGCGGTACGTCTGCCCGAGATAGGTCAGCGCGGTGACCTGTCCGTAGATGTCGCCGATCTGGCGCTTGATCACCAGCGCCTGCTGAAAATAATCGAGAATACTCAATGCTTGGCTTTGGTCCATGACCGCAGATTCTTCGTTCACATCTTGAAGCAGGATGGCGCCAAGGCTGATCAGGTCATTTGATTCGCCGCGCTTATCGCCGATCTCGCGTTTGATCGCGATCGACTGATGGATAAAATCCGTCGCGCGGAAATAATCGGCGCGTTTGTAATAGATCGATCCGATGATCCCGTAATGCGAAGCAAGGCCTTGTTTGTCTGCGATCTCTTTTTCTATCGCTACGGCCTGGAGTAAATATTTCAGCGCTTCGTCGTCGTCGTTGAGGTCGCGGTACACAACGGCCGTATTGGCGAGTATCTTGGCCGCGCTTCGTTTCAGCCCGTATTTATTGTAAACCGCCAGCGCTTCTTTGTATGCATCGATCGCTTCCTGGTACCGGCCGTTATTGTGATTCAATACGCCCAGATTGGTCGCGTTGTCGGCCATGCCTTTTTCGTTCTTCAGCGCGCGGTTGAGTTCGTAGCTTTCACGATAGAATTGTTCTGCCAGATTGGTTTTCCCGAGATAATCAAAAACAATTCCAATTTGCGTCAGCGTATTGGCTTTTCCCGGTATGTCCTTGACGGAATCTTTGAGAGCAAGCGCGCGCCGGTAATAGGTCATGGCGGAATCGTATTGGCTCATACTCCGGTAAGCGGTTCCGATGCCGAGCCAGTCATTGGAAAGTTCCATCCGATCTTTGAGATGATCGCGGATCGAGGCGGCCTGAATGAACCGATCAAGGCTGTTCGGATAGTCCGCATTGGCTTGATATAACAGTCCAAGCCGGCTGAGTGTCTGCGCTTCGTCTTTTTTCTCACCGGCGGACCTTTGAATTTCCAACGCCCTGACAAGGGAGGACTCAGCGGAGGCATATTGATTAAATTGCAGATCAAGCGCGCCAAGGGCAGATAAAGCGCCGGCCTGGGTCTTTTGATCCTTAAGTTCCAGGCTCAGTTCGATCTGTTTCTGAAGATAATTCCGGTAAGATTCGTTTTGATTGAGGATCTTGGCTGTAAGGGCGAGATTCCCGTAAAGCCGGAGAGCGGCCTTCTTTTCATTTAAGCCTGTGAAGATCTCCAAAGCCTTTTTCCATTCTCCCGCCGCGGATTCAATTTGTTTTTTCTGGAAGAAGTCGACGCCGGATTTGAACAACGAATCGGCTCTTTGTGCGAGAAGCGCCGAAGATTCCTGCGCCTCAATTAAAGCGAGAGGTGCAAAAAAAATCCATACCAAAATGGATGAAAATATTCTTTTCATAATTCTTATGTTTGTTGTCGTGGAACCGGACAAATATAAACAGAATTGGCGGAATCAGCAAATTTTAATTATGACTTGAACGAACAGTATAATAGTTATAACATAAGCAACCTAACCGGATAAGCAAGTAACCGAATCTGGCCGCATGCTCAACAAAAAAGAAATAAAAAGGCAATACAAGCAAACCATTCAGCCGATGGGAATTTATCAGATCAAAAATCTTTCAAACGGCAAAATATTTATCGGCAACAGTAAAAATCTCAATGCGGTATTTAATAGCGCCAAACTGCAACTCAAGACCGGTACTTTTATAAATCGGGAATTGCAGAACGATTTTACCAATAGCGGTGAGGCCAATTTCAGTCTCGATGTTTTGGACCGGCTCGAACCAAAAGACGATTTGACGTACGATTATACGGACGATTTGAAACTGCTTGAAGAAATGTGGCTTGAAAAACTTCAACCATACGGCCCGAACGGATACCACAAACAGAAGTAATTTCGAGCCTCAATTCTTTGATATGAAAAACTAAAAACAGGAGATACTGATGGCTGACCAACCCGGTAATTTTTTTAAAAAACTACTGAAGATCTCTGTCGTATCGATCTTTAGCCTGATTCTGCTTTCAGTTATCGCGCTGTTCCTCGCACACGGTAGTTTCCTGTCAAAAGAATATCTGGAACCATGGAGTCCGGAATACCATAAGAAATTTGATGATCCCAGGATCAAAGTCATTTCCCACGGTCTTCTGGCGCCTAACGCACATAATATGCAGTCGTGGAGAGTTGTTCTGGACTCAAGTGACAAAATGAAGTTCAAACTTTTCCTTGATGAAAAAAGGCTGCTTCCTGCAACCGATCCGCTACATCGCCAATCCGTCATTAGCCAGGGCACGTTCATCGAGTTAATCGATATTGCTGCCGGTAAACTGGGTTATGCCGCGGATATTGAATTATTTCCGGCAGGGGAATTCGGATCGTCGCCATCCGACGATGAAATTCACAAGACACCCACGGCTGATATCACATTGATCCCATCCAAATCGGAAGAGAACCCGGTTTACGGTTTTATTTTCGAAAGAGTGACAACCCGGACGCCGTATCTGCCGAAACCATTATCAAAAGAACAGATCGACCGGTTGACCACACTGAACGATTTTGACAGCATCGGCGTAATTGTTTTTCAGGATTCCGATGAATTATCGCAGTTGAAAGATCTGGCCGTAAAAGGTGTGGATATTGAGTCCCGGCTTCAGGCAACCATGAATGAATCGCATGTGGTCCTGCGGTTTAATGAATATCAGAAAAATAAATACCGCAACGGCCTTACGATGTCCTCCCAGGGATTCAGCTGGGTAAAGCAGTTCTTAATCGAGTCCGGCGCAACGCTCTTCCCGCCTTCACTGGAACAAGAAGGAAAAATATGGCGGGAAGCGGAGAGTGTGCGAATTGAAAAGACCCCGGCTTATGTCATGATCTTCTCCGATAAGAACGACCGGGCGACGCAGGTAAAAGTTGGCCGGCTGTACAGCCGTATCCAGTTGACCGGAACCGCTATGGGATTGAGTATGCAGCCGACGATGCAGATAACGGAAGAATATCCTGAAATGAAAGAACTCTATAAAAAAGTAACGGAGCAATTTGTCAGGAACGGACAAACCGTACAAATGCTGTTCAGGGTCGGCACTTCAGAGAACAAAATTGAACACAGTCCCCGCCGGGATGTCATGGAACTGATCGATAATAAAAATTAAACCGCAACAGGAGTTGTGGAACTCTCACAAGGATTAAACGTAGTAAGTGCATCAATTCACAATTAAAAAACGGAGAATTCGTTTATGCAAAAAGTTCATGAAAAAAAAGCCGTTGTTCGTCCGGTTCATATCTTGACGTTATGTTTGACAGCCATATTATTAAATCTATTTGCCTATGAGAACGTTGCCGCCCAGCAGAAAATCCAAAAAGACGAGCGTCTGGGGGTCATACTTTCGTTAGGCGCGCCCGGGTTTGGCCAGATCTATGCCGGCAGGACCTGGCGGGGAATCGGTATCGCGTTTACCGAAGCCATTTGCGCCGGTGTGGTCACCGGAATAGCCGCAGAGCGTAAGGTTACCGTCACCGATGTAGAAGGAGACAATTATGAAGTTCGCACCACCAAGATCAAGAAATTGAGCAATGGCGAAGTTGCCGCAGTGGCCACGGCGGCGGTGGCAGGTCTTGGGATTTATATTTGGCAGTTGTTCGACGCGCGTAATTGTGTACGCAATCACAACAAGGCTCAGGGCTTTGATATTGGTATGACGATGATGAATAACGGCCGTCCCGGCGCAAATCTGCGCGTGACCTTCTAAGACCGGTTCATTTGTAAATGTATTCCGTCAGTTCGAGTGCAGGAGAATGGAGACCATTCGTTACCATTCTCCTGTTCCGGGCTGCTCCTAATAATTGCTTGCTATAAAACGGCGAATTACTTAAACTTTTTGCCGACCTATCAACCCTTTTTAATCACATTCAATTTCCTATATAGATTTTGCAAAAGCTCAGCTTTACTTAAACCCAATACGGAACGGATCCATGATGATCAAACAATTATTCCGCACTAAATCGGTGCAGCATATTCTGGACGAATCGGAAAAGGGATTACTCGAAGGCGGCCACGGCGCTAAACTTAACCGTACGCTGACCGTGCGCGATCTGACGGCATTCGGTATTGCGGCTGTGGTGGGTGCAGGAATTTTCAGTACGATCGGCAATGCTTCCGCCAGCGGCGGTCCGGCAGTTTCCGTGCTTTTTATTTTCACGGCGATCGCATGCGGTTTTTCGGCCATGTGTTATGCGGAATTTGCATCGATGATTCCCGTTGCCGGCAGCGCCTATACCTACGCCTACGCATCGTTCGGAGAATTGATCGCATGGATCATCGGATGGGACCTTCTCATGGAATATGCGATCGGCAATATCGCCGTGGCGATATCCTGGTCGGATTACTTTACGGGTTTTCTCTCCGGTATCGGCCTTGTGCTGCCGGAATACGTGACCATGGATTTTCTTAGCGCGCTCCGGGGGCATGAGCAGGTAGTGCAGATGCTGTCGCAAGGACAGGTGTTGGCCGATATGCCGTCGGCGCTGGTCAATGCCTATCATGCATGGGAGAAAGCGCCTCTTCTGGGATCCATTCGTATCGTAGCCGATGTACCTGCTCTGATGATAACTTTATTGATCTCATATCTGATCTATATAGGAATTCGTGAATCTCGGAATGCGAGTAATATTATGGTCGGGATCAAACTCGGGATCATTTTTCTCGTCATCGCCGTCGGATTTTTTTATGTGAATCCGGATAACTGGTCGCCTTTTGCGCCTAACGGCGTTTCCGGCGTTCTAAAAGGGGTGTCGGCCGTGTTCTTTGCCTACATCGGCTTTGACGCGATATCTACAACTGCCGAAGAATGCAAGGATCCGCAACGCGATCTGCCGCGGGGTA
>CAZHUW010000101.1:7799-12359 GCA_964535295.1 uncultured Bacteroidota bacterium | reverse complement strand
GAGGTTGTTCATCTTTCATTTTGTTGACTTTAATCTCTATTTACTTGTATCCGCTTTCTTTTCAAAAAAGAAAGCGGGAAAGAAAACTTCGGCTGTGATAAAAATGCCTAAACCCGCGTTCGCAGAGCAGGTTGCGAAAAACGATCCTCAAACGTCCCAAGACGTCAAATCAGAACGTTTATGAAAGCCGTTTTTCGCATCATTTAATACTGCGAACTCGGGTTTCATCGGCATTTTTATCTCCGAGGGAGTCCTTCGGACAAGGCCGGGAATACCAAAGCATGATTTCTTAACGGCATTTTTTCAAAGGCCCAAAACATAGCAATAATCATGTAACAAACCCGAAAGATAAAATGACCTACTTGCCTCATGGTTTGTACAAAAACGTGATGAATATACTCCTTTCGCTCCATTTTTTCAAAAAAAAATCCGTCTTTTTTCCGTTGTTCTTCCTCGTTTGTGTTCCGTTCCTTTCTGCGCAGGAAAAGGGTAAGATCGCGTTCGAATTGCAGACAGTGAGCGATCTGAACGGGGACGGCATCACGCAATTGGATGAACCGCGCGGCATTTCCGTCAGTATCATGGGGGATATCTACATCGCCGATACGGGACATAACCGGATCGTCAAGTTGGACGCGAAAGGAAAGTATGTCAATCACGTCGGCGGATTTGGCTGGAAGAATAACCAATTTGACGCGCCGGTCGATGTATTCGCTTCCGACGGACTGAATATCTACGTGGCCGATCTGAATAACCAGCGTATTCAGCGCTACAGTAAAAAACTGGATCACGTTTCATCCTTCGGCGGCTCGAAGTTGACCGAACTCAGCATTGACGCAAGCAAAACGTCGGACGAGCAGATCGGAAGGCCCGCGGGCATTGCCGTTTCCGCGCAAGGCGATCTTTTTTATTCCGACAGCGAGAACGACCGGATCGTGCGTATCAACCGGTTCGGCAAAAAAGAAAATGCGTTCGGCGGATTCTCCGAGGGCCGGGGGAAACTGAAAGACCCGGGCAAGATCTGCGTTACGAGTAAATTTGTTTATGTGGCCGATGAGAACCGCATCGTAACATTCGATTATTTTGGAAATTATATCCGTGAGATCGGTTCCGGCCTGCTGAAAAAACCCGTGGATATGACCGTTGATCAAAAAGGCCGGTTGTATGTGGCGGATCTGGAAAAGCACACCGTGATGGTGTTCAATTCGGATGGGGACTACCTTACATCGATCCTGTCGTATGCGTTTGAACGGCCCGTGGCGATCGATTGTTTACTCGATAAACTCTACTTACTCGACGCAGGCACCCGCTCCGTCGCCGTATTTCAAATCACTGAAAGCGGCGAATAAATGAAGCGCGGCATTTTGCTCTTCCTATTCCTTCTCCCGTTCCATCCTGCATTTGCACAAGACCCTGCAGACAGCATGTTCACAAAGGTCGTCATCGATTCTTCGATGAATCGGTATTTTCAGAATCCGGGCTTTGTCAATTTGTGGATGCGCTCGTATACGTTCAACGGTGCCGGCGTGGATACGGTGTATAAATTGCCGGACGCATTGATCGCGATCGAAAGCGAGACGGTTTTTGCGGGAAATATGCGTCTGTACCGCGGATCGGATTATGAGATCATGTACCGAAGCGGGGAGATCCGTTTTTTTTCGATCCTCTCGGAAGACCTCAAGATCACGGTACATTACAAACTGATGCCGTTTGCGCTGAAGACCGATCACTTTCATCGGATCATGCCGGGCGTGATGTCCGGAAGGGATTCTATGCAGACAGTTCCGCAGCTCAACGGATTTCAATCTGCAACGCAGACAGGAGAGTTTGATAATTCCCGGATGGTCGGATCCGGCAGCATCACGCGCGGGTTCACGGTCGGGTCCGATCAGGATTTCACGCTCAATTCCGGCCTCAATGTCCAAATATCCGGTCACATCAGCGATGACGTGACGGTGGAAGCTTCGCTAACCGACGAGAATATTCCGATCCAGCCCGATGGTACTACGGAGAATCTACAGGAGATCGACAAAATATTTGTCGAGATAAAAAAAGCGGATAATTATATCGCTACATTCGGAGATTTTGAGATCGGCATGAGCGGAACGGAATTCGGTAACTATTCCCGTAAACTGCAGGGCGTGCGCGGCGCCGTTCGTACCGATGCCGTGACCGCGGATATCGCCTATGCGACAACAAAAGGAAAATTTGCCTCTAATACGCTGTTGATTCTCGAAGGCAATCAGGGTCCGTATGCGCTTACGGGGAATAACGGCGAAACGAATATTCTCGTGATAGCCGGAACGGAGAAGGTCTGGCTCAACGGCGTTCAGCTGCGCCGCGGGGAAGATAACGATTACGTCATCGACTACAGCGCGGGACAGATCACATTCACCCGCAAACGCCTGATCACGCCGGAGTCGCGCGTTACCGCCGATTTCGAATATGCCGATGATATTTTCAAACGCAACACATTTGCAAGCGGTATCCGGACGAATTGGCTGGACAACAAAGTCTCATTCGGCGGCGTATTCATCAACGAATACGACGACAAAAATAACCCGATCAATCTTTTTCTTTCCGACCGGACGATCGATTCTTTGTCAAACATCGACGACGACGCGATCAACGCGCGAGGCACGACCGTTTACGTGGACGGCGCGCGGCAGGTCGACTACGGGCGCGGCGCCTATATCAAAGTTTTTAGTGCCGAAGCGAACGATTCGATCTTCGTATACGTCGGCGCGGACAGTTCCGGTAACTACAACGTGCGCTTTACCGATCTCGGTTCCGGTAACGGCGATTACGTTCGCGGCAATATCCTGGGTGAATTCGTCTATGCCGGCAAGAATAGCGGTAATTTCCTCCCGCAGGTCGCCCTGCCGCTGCCCACAAAAACACAGCTGGCCAGCTTTTTCCTGGAGACGCATCCTAAACAAAACATGACATTCGGCAGTGAAGTGGCGTTCTCTACGTTCGATAAGAACTCATTCTCACCCAAAAGTACGGACGGCAAAGCGTATAATTTGAAGGCGAATATTCAGAAGCAGAGGGTCGGATGGAGCGGGGTCAAATTGGGCGAATTCGACCTGGCCGCGCGGTTACGCCACATCGACAGTACATTCAAAGAGATCGACCGGATCAACGATCCGGAATTCAACCGTGCATGGAACGTGAGCGGTTCGTACGGCGCGCCGTCGGGTTCGTTCGGCGTAGAAGAAAACATGAAAGAGATCCAGAGCGCATACCGGCCGGTAAATGAACTGCAGTTCCGCGGTTTTTACGGCGATCTGGAACGCGGAGATAACGTGTTCCAATCCAACCGCTACGGCGGCGGCGTGCAAACATTCTACACCAAGTTGCCGCAGATCAATTATTCCGTCGAGAAGATCCGTTCCGATGTGAACGAACAAACGGGAGGTTCCAACAGTGACGTCATGCGGCAATTGTTCTACAGTCATTATCAATTGTGGAAAGTCAAACCGGGATTCGATTATGAGGATGAGATCATCAAAAACCGCATTTCGTCTGCGGATTCAAGTTACGGAACATCCTATTACACCTACCGTCCGCGACTTGATTTTAACGGATTCAATAAAATGCAATTCGGTGCTATGCTGGAAAAACGGCTCGACAAGAGCCAAAACTCACGTATCGATTCACTCAACGGCCTGATCGCTGCCGCGACAACGCAGAAATATTATTGGAACGTGGTCGATTGGAAGAATGTCAATTCGACCGTGGAATACGTTCAGCGCAAAAAAACCTATCACGGGAAATTCAGAACGGCGGACAACCTTGATAATACGTCGCATCTGATCAGTTCTACCGTGGATTATCACCGGTGGAACCGCGCGATGGCGCTGAACGTCGAATATCAGGTATCGAATCAAAGTTTACAGGACCGTAAGCTGATCTTCGTTCCGGTGCAGGCCAATACAGGTAATTTTGTCCGGGTCGCACAGGATAGTTTCAAACAGGTTCCGCAAGGGCAAGGCGACTGGATCCAGAGCACGGTGCGTGTGGATGGATTTACCCCGATCGTGGAACTCAAATTCGGCACGCGTCTGCGGTTCGAATTCGCGCGATTCTATGGTAGATCGCCGGATTCGGCAGGAAACAGCAGGTTTCGAGACTTTCTCAAAAAGATTTCTACCGAAACGATTTTCCGTGTCGAAGAAAATCAGGAATCGCCCGATCGTTCGTTTTATTTCATCGATCTGACCAAATATCAGAACGGCGAGAACACACTGCGCGGTTCGATCTTTTTCAGGCAAGACGTAATTTCTTCAGATCATGAAAGGAACGTTTCGATCCGTTTGCGGTATGAACTTCAGAAGAATTTTTCCAACCTTTTGACGGACGGGAATGAGCGCCGAAAGCGTGAGCTGGAGAATCTGCGTATTCGAACCCAGCCGTATGAAAAGATCGCCCTTGAGAGTGAGTTGGAGTACGAAACCAACGTCAAACGCTCGACCATCGTGGTTTCCGGGTTCAATCAGGATTTTGATTTCAATAAGATCAAATGGATCCCGCTGGTATCGTACAAACCGGTCTATG
>CAZHUW010000101.1:0-7699 GCA_964535295.1 uncultured Bacteroidota bacterium | reverse complement strand
AAGTTCACAAAGTAATTATTTTGCTTTGTGTTCTTTGTGGTTGATTGCATTATTTGGATAATTCGTTCTTGAAGTGGGTGATAATATCCACCGGTGTGGGATCGGTCTTTCGCATTACCGCCATAAAATAACTCACGCAGTCGCCCCAATAGATCATCGAAAGGAATTTTTCAAACAGGTCATTGCCTTCGCCCCGGCATTCGATCACTTCCGTTTTTTTTGACAAAATAGCCTTGAGTATTTCAAACCGTTTTTGAATTTGCGGATGATCCTGCGTATCGCGGAAATTTACCACGCTGAACGGGGCGCCGGATGTGACGCTGTCCCAGCCGACTATCTCGTTATGATTCATCTCAGGCAATGAGTAGGCGAACGCCAGCAATTTGGCGTTCTCGCAGATCTGTCCTTTGAAACGCAATGCGGCGGGGAACATTTTATCGGATGCATACACGATAACCGGGTTTTTGTGTAAACGTTCCGCTAAATGCCACAATGAATCGTCTTTTCCTGACAGCCATCTTTCTTTTTGTTCTTTGACCCATAATATACCGTTCGTTACCGAGGCCGTGTCGTGTTTGTCAAAGAACAAATGTTCGATCAGCCGGTAGATCGTTACCAGTGAAAATCCGATCGCCTGACGCGGCTGAAAACCAGAAGGAATTGAAATGTGTAGAAGTCCGCGTTTCTTTGCCAGATCTGCGATCGAGCCGCCGGTAGCGATCGCGATCATTTTTGATCCCCGGCGAATGGCATCCTGAAAAGCGGAGAGGGTCTCTTCCGTATTGCCCGAATAACTTGAGAGGATCACCAATGACGATGCGTCGACAAAGCCCGGCAGAGTATAATCCCGGCTCACGATCACAGGCAAGAGCAATTTCTCCGCAAAGATCTGCTTAACAAAATCCCCGGCAATGGCCGAACCGCCCATGCCGCAGATCACGACATTCCGAATCCCGCGCAGATTCTCTTTGAACCGATCCAAGTCCGGATAATAGCCGGTAACGTTCTCCTCGGCAGATAAGAGTTGTTCATCGAAAGAAAGGAGAACCTTCAAATAATTCTGTTTGTCGTACGCGTCAATGAGTTTCTGATCCATGGAAGTAATGAATTAAGACATGAAGGGTTTGACAGTTTGTACAAAGTCTCTTGCGATAATTCCGTTGAGCGGCCGGTCCCAGGCGACTTTGCCTTTATCGAAAACAACGGCGCGTTTGGCGATCCCGGCGATGCGCTCGATATCGTGTGTGACAATAAGAATGCAATTACCCGCGCCATGATATTCAAGCAGTATCTTATCAAGGAATTCGGAAGCTTTTTGATCCAGGCCGGTATACGGTTCGTCCAGCAGAAGGACCTTCGGATCGTGGATCAGCGCCCGGGCAATGGACAGCCTCTGCTGCATGCCGCGCGAAAAACGGCGCACGGATTCATCCGCCCGGTGCGCCAGGCCGACCTTTTCCAGCAGGTCGTTAATTTTCTTTCCCGCCTGGGGAACGTCGTAGAATTTGGAATAGAACGACAGATTCTCTTTTGCAGTAAGATCGCTGTAAATGTAGGTCTGATGGGAAACCATGCCCATTTGCTGCAGGACAGCGTAGGAATCCTTGCGGATATTGTGGCCGTTGATCAGAACCTCTCCGCCGCTGGGTTTGAGCAGCGTGGCAAGGATCTTCAGCATCGTCGTTTTTCCAGCGCCGTTACGTCCCAGAACCGCCGTGAAGTCATTGGATCCGATCGTCAGGTCGATGTTGTCCAGCGCGTGAAAACGTCCGTACAGTTTGGAAATATTCTTGATCTCGATCATGGCCGTGAAGATACGTTGAGTTTGATTTAATTTCAATGACAATGTTGATACAAATAAAAAACCACAACGAACAGGAAAAGATTCTCGGTTCGTTGTGGTTAAAATTGTCAGTGATACGATCCGGTCACATCTGGTGCACGGCCTCGGCCGCATTACGCAATTGCGATTTCAGATCATCTCTGCGCTTTTTGTATGTCGACGTATCGATCTTGTTAGCTGAATATGAATCGTCCAGTTCGGCGATCTGCTGAGCGAGCGTATCCCGTTTGCGGATGAATTCGCTTTTCTGCTGTTTGTTCTGTTTTTTCTGTACGGCAGTTTGGGGCTGATAAGGTTTTGCAGGCACTTTGCGCGTCAGTCCGAAATACACCGCCAGGGATAAGATACCCAGCATTAAGAATATCCAGACAAATGATTTTTTCTGTATCTCATTTTCTGAAGCGGCGACGTGTTCATCATTGCCTTGTTCTTCCCCTTGCGGCCGGCTCGCGCTGCCGCCGGATAATTTCATAGAAAGCGGGGTATTCGCTTTGATATTCGCGGCGGTGTATACGGAAAAATTATTGGCCTCCATACGTTCATCATGCACATGGCTCACTTTGTCGGACAGCACTTCGATGTCTTTTGGGGACACGAAGATATTGCATTCGCTGATATCGTAGTACCAGACAGAATTGAGGTCGAAAGCATTTGAAGAATAATCGGCGGTGTACGTCACCTGTATTTGCGTGATACCAGGCCGGATCGGCATATTGATTCCCATGCCGTCCTGATAGGCAAAGGTTCCTGCGCCGATCGGCATGCTTTGGTTGTGCGACGTCAAGGCATTCTGTAATTGTGTGCCTTCCGGCAGTTTGAATCTGAACGTCGGTTTCGCTGCATCCGATACATTATACGCCGTTTGTCCGGTGTTATTGATCTCGAAGGTCTGCTGGACCTCGATCTGGTTCGCATTTCTAAGAATGATCATGTGAGGAATTCGAACGGAGATATTCTGCCATTTGTCGGTTGCTTCATAGACCACCAGATCCACATTATAAAGTTTGTTCTCCTGGATCATCAGGTTCTGCGTATACACGACGCCTTTGTACATAGCGCGAAGAAGATAAGGCGCGTTAGCGACGGGCGGAATGGCGGTGAATTCGTATTCCGAAACTTTATCGAATTGTTTGACCGTTTCCAGCCCCTGACCGGTTTTTACAAGCACGACCCAGTCGGCTTTGACTTTTTGATTGATGGTCTTATCGTAGACCTTTCCTACGACGGAGGCGCCGTTCTGCGCCGTTGCGGTCTGTGCAATCCACGTTAAAAGAAGAAATGAGAGTATTCGTATCATTACCGTATCATCCGTTTCTTATATGATTAATCCTTGACCAGTTTGGTTCCGCATTCGGAACAGAACTTGGCGTCGATGTTGTTTTCGTGCCCGCATTGCGAACAGGCGAGTATTTCCGGATGCGAAGAGATCACCACTTCGCCGTCGGCGGTTTTTGTTTTTCGTTTTGCGCTGATCAGTTTTTCAAGATAATCGTCCGTGATCTTGCCGTTGCCTTCCGTGGCAACGCCGTAGGCATCGATCTGCCGGATGACGTCTGCCACTTCCGCCATGGATTGTTTGCGCAGGGAACGGTAGTCGTCTTCGCCCATTTTGCCGATATTAAACTCGAAATCGAGGTCCTTGATATCGGCGTAGATCTTGTTCTTTTGCGAGATCAATGCGTCGAGTTTGATCGTGCGATCGTCTCGGTGATCGTAAGCGATAAATTCTTTGGAAAACAGAGGCCTCAGAACGACGACCAGTGTCAGCAGCCCCAGTACGGTCAGAAAAAAGGTGAACATAAGTTATTGCTCCAAAACGTTATTCCAATTTTTTTAATTCGTCTTCTATACGCTTATCCAGTTCGGATGCAGGCGCTGAAGACGGTGCGGCCCCGGCGGCCGTTTTTGCCTGAGAGGTGGATCGTTTGACCACGATGAACACCACGGCAGTGAACACGACAAAAAGTAAAAAAGGCATGACCCAGGCCATCAGATCGAATCCTTCGGTAGCCGGCTGAGAGAGGATCGCTTTACCGAAAGGGCCCTTGCCGCGGAAAGTATAATCGTTCATGAAATACGCCATGATCTCCGTCTTATCTTTTTGGGCAAGGATCATTTCTTCGATCTTTTCCCGCATCGGAATGGCTGAGGGACAATTCACATGCCCGCATTGTCCCAGAACCAGATTACAGCCGCACTGGCAGATAAGCTCTTCGGAGATCTCCGAGAACATGACCGCCTGCTGCCCGTTGAGCTTTGAAGAGTGAGCGGAACTCTGCGACTGCGCCGAGGAGAACACGCATAATACGGCGGCTGTAACACTGAACGATAAAAGGATCGCGTTAAATTTTTTCACCGATATTTTCCTTTCTGCGAACTTTGACTTCTTTGCGGTCTTCCGTATAGGCCGGCAGTAAACAAATGATCGTACCGAATACCAACAGTTCCGTTCCGAACCATATCCAGGAGACGAGAGGATTCACATAGATCTGAAGGATCGCTTTTTGCTGCGAGTCGTCCAGTCCGGTGAATACGACATAGAGATCTTCTTTGATCGTTTTGTAAAGCGCCACTTCGGTGGTCGGCTGCTGGCTCGCTTTATACATGCGGTATTCCGGCTTGAGTTCGTGTACTTTCTTTCCTTCCCTGAAGACGCTGATCAAGGCGTAAGAGGATTCATAATTTGCATTGGATTCAAAACCGATCTTGTCGCATTTCAAAGTGTAATCTTTGACCTGGAACGAACCGCCTTCTCCTAATTCGGATTTGGTCTCGAAATTAAATATCACGCCGGTGATACCGACGAAGATGACCACCATCGCCATGTGAACGATATAGCCTCCGTACCGGCGTTTGTTCTTCCATGTCAGGTTTTTCAGCGCGATAAAGAAATTCTCTTTATTGGAATGCATGCGCGCGATAGCGCCTTTGATGAATTCGATCACGATGACTGCCGTAACGAAAAAGGATAAGGTAAAAGAGATCAGGCCGTACAAGTGCTGTGTCAGGAAGATAAAAACAAGGACTCCGCCGATCAGCGAAATGATCGTAGGGTAGAAGAAAGCTTTTTTAAGCGTGGCCCAGGAAGTTTTGCGCCATGCGAATAAAGGCCCTGCGCCGGTCAGGAAGAGCAGGAACAACGCGATCGGCACGTTGACCTTATTGAAGAATGGCGCGCCGATAACGATCTTTTCGCCGGAAACCGCTTCCGAGATCACCGGGAATATCGTTCCCCATAACACGGCAAAACAGGAAATCAGCAGAACAAGATTATTGAATAAGAAACTGCTTTCGCGCGACAGGGCGGAATCCAGCTTGCCTTCGCTCTTCAGCATCGGGAGGCGCATAATGACGAGCGCAACCGAGAACGCGAGAACGATGAGAATGAACGTCATAAAGAACATGCCGATAGATCCTTCGGCAAATGCATGTACGGATGACACCACGCCGGAACGCGTCAGAAAAGTGCCGAACAAGCAGAGCAGGTACGTGGCAATGATCAGCGTGACATTCCAGACTTTGAACATATTCTTCTTTTCCTGGATCATCACGGAATGCAGGAACGCGGTTCCGGTCAGCCAGGGCATCAATGATGCATTCTCTACGGGATCCCATGCCCAATAACCGCCCCAGCCTAATTCCTCATAGGCCCACCAGCCGCCCATCATGATACCGGCGCTTTGGAAGAGCCAGGCAAATAAGGTCCAGCGGCGGGATAATTTGATCCACTCATCGCCCAATTGCCCGCTCATAAGCGCCGCAATAGCGAAAGCGAACGGGATCACGAACCCGACATAACCGAAGAAAAGCGTTGGCGGATGAATGATCATGGCCGGATGCTGGAGCAGGGGATTGAGGCCGCGACCGTCCACCGGAAGGAACGGATGCGTCGTTCCATCGGGATGCACGGTGACCAATTCACTAAAAGGATTGGCCGCCCACAAGTTGAGCGAAAGAAAAAATATCTGTGTGACCATGGTGGTCATGATGACATAAGGTATGAGTTCGCCATGCGCATTGCGGTAACGGTACGTCACCGCAAAACTGTATCCGGCGAGCAATAGCGACCACAGCAGAAGCGAACCGGCTTGTCCCGCCCAGAAAGTGACTTTAAAGAAAAGCGGCAGGTCTTTGTTGGTGTAAGAAGCAACATATTCGATGTTCATATTGCTTGTGACCATCAGATAGATCAGGCACAACGAAGCAAATACGACGCTGCCGAATACGGTATAAACGGACCGCTGAGCAACCCGGATCAGGTCGCCGCGTTTTTGTTGTATGCCAAGGATCGCCGCGATCACCGCGAATGCCGACATGACAATGGCAATGATCAAAGAGAAATTACCGAGCGGTCCGGCATATTTATCGAGAAAATCCATGATTTTCCTTTCTTTATAAGGTTATATCACTAGGGCTATATAGGTATTTTCAGCCTCAAAAAAAATGACTTTCATCATATTTCAACAAGATTTTCGACAGATCAACCCTTCCATAAAATCTCGTAAACGGTGACGGGTTCCGCCACGCCTTTCAGCATGACCTGTTCAATGGCCGATGCGATGCCTTTGTTCGGCAAAAGATCGTACGTGGATTGGCTGATAATGATCTGTCCTTTTTTGGCTACGCTGCAGAGGCGGTTGGCGATATTCACAGTCTCTCCGATCACCGTATATTCCAGACGTTTATTGGAGCCGATATTTCCGACGACCACGTCGCCGGAATTGATGCCGATGCCGATGTGGATCGGGTCTTTGCCTTCGACCTTACGTTGAAAATTGAATTTTTCCACCGCGCGCTGCATTTGGACCGCGGCATTGATCGCGCGCATATAATAATCGTCGTAGTGAACCGGCGCGCCGAAGAACGCCATGATCGCATCGCCGATGAATTTATCCAGCGTGCCGCCGTATCGGTCGATGATGTCGATGCTTTCATCGAAGTGCGAATTGAGCAGATTGATCAGCGCCTGCGGGTCCATGCCGCGCGACATCGGCGTGAATCCCCGGATGTCGGTGAACATGACGCTCAGTTTGGCTTTTTCACCTTTAAGAATGCCGTCGATGGATTGTTCCGCCAGAACTTTTTTGGCCACATCCGGCGATAAATATTTTCCGAATAACCCTTCGACGCGTTCTTTTTGTTTAAGCCCTTTGGTCATCTCATTGAATGAGTCCGCCAAAAGTCCCATTTCATCTTTGCTGTTCACTTTGACCTCGAAATTAAGATTTCCGGCGGCAATTTCCCTGGTCGCATTGGCCAAGAGGGCAACGGGCCGCGAGACACCGTGGGCAATAACGATCCCGATCAGAAGAGCGACGGCCGCAACAGCTAATCCGATGATCAGCATGAGTTTTTGTGAAGCAACCAGCGGTTCGAGCGCCTTGTCCAGAGAATTGAAAAAAACGTACGTGGCAATGACTTTTTTATCCTGATCTTCCGTTCCCGGAGATGCAAAAACAGGAGAAGCAACGCCCAAAAACTTCTCTTCTCCGATCATGAATTCAAAAGCCGGACTCGGCTCTTTCTTGATCATCGCGTGATCCAATTCGGCCTTGTGCAGTTGAAACTGATCCAGCATTTCGCCGCGCTTATCGAACATGTTGGTCGCAACAATTTTTCCGTCTATCAGGAATGCAATGTGGCTATTCGTTACTTTGGCGATGACAGATGCCACGGTATCCGTCACTTCATAACCCAACGCGATGGCGCCGAGAACCTGTTCGCTGGCGATGGTCGGTGAAGCGGCCACGCGGATAAGCTTGCCGTTTTCTTCCCAAAAACCTCCATTATCAATACCGTTGAGCGCCCCGCTGATCTCCGGCCGCTGTGACAAATTAATATTAGAGCGCATCTCCG
>CAZHUW010000100.1:0-12398 GCA_964535295.1 uncultured Bacteroidota bacterium | reverse complement strand
TATTCAATGATAATATGGGTTGTTCGTGAAGTATTGGTATCCTTTCTCAATTTGATGATCAGAAAACCGTTATCGTATAACGCTTTGATAGAATTGTCTACGATCCGCGCTTTGATCTTGATCCGCCTTTCAAAGGGCCCAAAATCGATCTCCATCTTATGATAGTGTCGTTTTTGTGAAATATTGAGTTCTTTTCGTAGCCCTGAAACAGTCAAAATGCCTGCCTCGTAGGTTAATTTAATATCGTCTTGTCTTACATTGGCCAGATCCATAACCACCATGAATTCTTCATCCGTTTCTATCACGTCCGTTGGTGGATGCCATCTCTTTTCGGCGCTAATGAGTATGGGATATTTCGAATTAAAAAAATTAGAAAAAAGAAACTCCATCTCATCATCAATACCGCGAAGCCGGTGCGTCGGTATTTTTTGATCGTCATCCATTTCTTCCATGACATCTCTCCTTAAAGGGAAAAAGAAAAAACTCTAAAATCAACGACAGGTTTAAATATAGCCATTATGGCTGAGGAAATGCAAGGTTTTTCAAGGACACTGACTTATCCTTAAAAATATTTAGCGCCAAACACTTGCGAAACGATAAATGATTTAGTACATTTAGGGTGCATTGATGTGTTCTTTATATTTTGGACTTTTAGTTGACTTATAATTATATAATAAACAATTATTTGTGTAAGTAACTATGAGGTTTGGATGGTCCTTGATACAAAAAAAAGTATTTTGTTGTTCTTTAAAATATTCTTGTTCTCACTAGTTCCATTCCTTCCGAACGCAAACGGTTTTGGCCAGCTCCGTATGGAGTTGAATTTCGGAGAGGATAATAATTATATTTTGTCTGAGAACGCTTACAGTTCAAAGGATATTAACAAGGCACGTTTACGAGATTTGCTTCAAAACGGAGAATTTGAAGTATCGGGTATTTCTGCGAGAAGCCCTGCCGGAGATAATTGTCTTTCTCTTAACGGAATCAATTATTTCCTAAAGGTTCCTGAAAATGCGGACATCGATTTAAACGGTCATGTCTCATATTCTGTATCGGCTTGGATTTATCTTTTTTCTTCAGATGTAAGCGGAGAGATTATCAATGCCGATAACGGATTCATTTCCGGATACCGATTCTACCTTGACAACAATGTGCCCGTTCTGGAAATCCGAGAAGGTACCCAAGAAATTTTTTCTTCTGAAACGTCGTTGCTTCCATCTCAGTGGTCTCACATCGGTTTTTACTGTGACGGCATAACGGACAGCGTGACTTTTTTTGTCGATGGAAATGCCGTTAGTTCATCAGCTTTTACAAAAGTTACTCAGGTCAATACCGGTAGTAACAGTTATATTGGAGCGGCCGTCAGGTCAAGCCCGCCAAATTTTCTGAAAGCCAACCTTGATCAGATTCGTTTTTTCGCGGGCTTGGATACGATTTTCGAGACCGTCAGAAAACGATCTATCACACACAAAACAAACTTCAAAAAAGAAAAACCAAACGTCCCACAATTCTTTAACTTGATGCAAAACTATCCTAATCCGTTTAATGCATCAACTAAGATCTCTTTTAATTTGGAAAAAAACGGTTACGTCGAATTGAAAATATACGATTTATTGGGTAATATGGTACGCAACCTTTACGAAGGTTCAAAAGAGGAGGGTATTTATGAATACTATTGGGACGGACAGGACTCCAAAAGCAACGTCGTGCCTAGCGGGATCTATTTTGTAAGGCTCTCTTTCAATGGATTGGTTCAAACAAAAAAAATGATCCTGGTCAAATGATCAGGAAGTAATGAATTTATACCCTACCCCGTGTACGGACAATATATAGCGCGGCTCCTTCGGATTCTCCTCAAAATAATTCCTCAGTTTGACAATAAAATTATCAATGGTACGGGTGGAAGGAATCGTGTCATATCCCCACACTTTGGTTAATATCTCTTCCCGTGTTACCACCTGCCCTTCTTTTTCAATGAGCAGCTTCAGGAGTAAACATTCTTTTTTTGTCAGACGGACATCCTTGCCGCCGACCGTTGCTTCATAATTCTCAAAATTGATCGTATTTTTTCCAAAAGTATATAATGTGATATCCTGGGGTGCGCCACGCAGTCCTCGTCGAATCAAGGCTTTTACACGCAGCAGGAATTCATCCAAGCTGAAAGGTTTGCCTAAATAGTCATCGGCTCCCAACTTCAGACCTTCGATCCGGTCCCTTTCTTCGTTTTTTGCCGTTAGAAAGAGAATGGGGGTTTCCGTGTCCTTTTTTCGAATAGCCGTGCAAACATCGTATCCGCTGAGCTTTGGGAGCATAACATCTAATACGATCAATTGATACATGTCTTTGTGATGTTTCTGTATAGCCTCTTCACCTGTCTTGGCCCAAACAACATCAAAATCGGTCTCCAAATTAAAGGTCAACGATTCCGCAATGTTTCTTTCGTCTTCTACAAGTAGAATTTTTTGCTTCATGTTTACCCGTCTTTTTTATATTTGTTCAAAAGTGGTATTCGTATTTGAAAAATAGCGCCCGTTGTACCCGATTCAACATTGCGAACAGAAATCTCTCCATGATGGGCTTCGGTGATCTTTTTGACCAAGTACAGGCCGATCCCCGTGCCTTTCGTATTTCGAGTCATCTCGTTGCCGGCACGGTAAAACCGGTCAAAAATGTATGTCAGATCCTTTTTCTCAATTCCAGGACCATTATCCTCTATTTCAAAAAAAACATCCCTTTGGTCACAATAAAGCCGTATCGAAATACGTTTCGGCGTGATCGAATACTTTACGGCATTCTCTATAAGGTTGTTAAAGACCGACAACATGGCGTGGCGGTCACCCATGATTTCAATTTTATCGTCCACCTGAACATGGAGATCAATATCCTCGTCTTCTGCATATGAACGTATTTTTTGGATACAGGGATTGAGCACTTCAAACAATTGAATGGGTTTCATCTCGAAATGGAATTCTCCTCTTTCCAGCCGCGCAGCTTCAAGTACGTTTTCAACCAGCCGTTCCAGACGCTCAACATCGTATAAAGAATGATTGAAGAACTGAATCTGTTTTTCTACCGGAACCGGTTTGGAAAGCATGGTCTGAAGGTATAATTTTATCGATGCTAACGGGGATTTTAATTCGTGTGTGATACTGAGAATAAAGTTCTTTTGCTGGGATTCAAGCTTTAATTCTTTTTTCAACATGACAAACATAACGTATACGCCGCCCAATACCATCATCGAGAAAAATACACCTTCCGAAATGAACATGATAGTTTTTCGATCCGTTCGATCGATCAGATTATCCATGAACTCCGTTTTGGGTCTCACGATCATTGGCAATCTAAGGGTTCGCGCGGGACCGTAATGATACACTTTTGAACTTGTACGGGGCAATTGTTCCAGGGTCAGTTCAGGATGCCTTTGGCTGAGCCTTTTTCTGAGTTCATCGTATTGAACCGTGAGTTTGAGAACCTTTCTATCGGAAGCCACATAATAAACCGTATCACCGGTACAGTAAAAAGAATTTAATGCACGGTCACTTTTCAACACTTCCGGTACCCAGGGTTGATTGCTTGCCATCATATCATGACGGTGTACCTCAACATGCTGAACAATCAGTTGTTCGAATGATTGGTTGATCTCGTTGACAGCCTTCTGAACTTGTACCGATATGGCCGATTGATGAAGCTTAAATACAACGGTGTTTTGTTGTATCTGGTAATAGATCCACCAGAATATCTGGGCTAAACAGATAAGGACAATCACCAAAAAAATGATCATTGGAACGCTGACAACCGGCTTTCCGACCCTGAAGAGCTTAAAAAATAAGTTCATATCATACTTTCGGATTGGTGTGATCTGCAATGAGAGCTTCGTAGGCTTCTTTGATCTCCTTAAATCGTTGGTCTCCGGCAATACCTAAATCCCCGGAAGTGTCCATGTCCGGATGGTAGATCATACTGAGTTTGCGGTAAACCGATTTGATCTGTTCCAGCGTTGCACCTTCTTTGACGCCCAGTGTCTCATAATAATTCTTTTTTCTGTAAGTCTGAAACGTTGTATCCTCTTGGCTTCCAAGCCGTAGGGCTTCTGAGATGAATTCTTTGATTTGTTCAATTTGAGGGATAGCCTCTTCAGCTTTCAGGCGACCGTTATTAAAACCGTTCTTCAAAATCTCCAGCTCGGCCTTAAAATCAATGACGGCTATTATAATATCGGCACTGTTATTACTCGCTAACGTTTCAATGATCAATTTCTCAGTTTTATTAATCAATTCATTCACTTTGTCATTCTTTTCTGCCTGAAGCTGATCGCGCAACTTCCCGAGCGAGGATTGTATTTCTTCAGCTATCTCTTTCGCCAAGAGAAACTGTTTATGGATCAATGCATCCTGAGCGCGGTCCAGATAGAAGGAATACTCTTTCATCTCATTTGTGAACCTATGGGACAGTTCGGTACCTGATGCTTGTTGCATTTCGGTTTCGGCGTTGGATACCTCCAAATGTGCGTCTTTTCTTATTTGTTTTTGCTTTTCCGCATTATCACGCGCGCGCATGGCATAACGTGTTGCCTCATTGCACAAAGCTTCACACGTCTCATATTGCCTGTTAGAAAAAGCGTATTGTGCTTCGTTTAATTTTGTTTTAGCCGAGGCAAAGTCATCCGGAGAATGTATTTCTGCATCGGCCACCTGTGCCAATGCGATCTGTTCTTCGGAGTCGTTCAGCCACCACTGCACTTGCCTTTTGATCTCACTGTTTTGGATACGCTTCTTCCACCAGATCCCAAAAACAAAAATACCCGCAACGCTGACAAATAAAATAGTAAGAGTCTTGATGCGATCCACAGTCGCCTCTGCAGCGATCAATTCTTTCAATTCCAGGGCTTCCGTATTCTCCGGATCATATTTAAGAGCGGCATTAAGATAATTTTCTGCGACGCGCAGATTTCCGGCCTCGAAGTCTATTTTCCCTTTCTGAGCATAACTGCGGGCAACTTCCGTTGCCGCTCTTCTGAATAACGTCTTGCCTTCCGTATCGTCTTTGTCGATGGAAAGTATCTCTTGCGCCGACTGATATGCGTAAAACCAGTTTTCCCGTGCAATGTCTTTGGTTGCTTGCGTTTTCAGATAGTCCAAGCGCCTCTTTTTTTCGATGCGTGTATTGTCGTAATGCGCTCCGATGGACACATTATCTTCACCTTTACGGTAAAGTTGAGAAGCGGTATCGATCTTCAAATTGTATTCAGGGGCATTGAGAAAGAGCGGATCCACATGAAGATCCGATGAGTGCAAAATAACTCCAAGATAGTTTGAATCGTTTTGCCACAAATTATTAGCTGACAAATGGATCTCTTGGCTTTCCTTGACGCCTACGCCGTAAGGGTTCCAGACAATGATGTTGTTGATCACCGACACGGATGCGGTTTTACTTACCAATATACCGAAACCAGACTCCTCGTCCTGCTGGATTGATGAAGCTATTCCGATTCCGTTTTTCAGTATGGTATTATTCCTGATTAAAGGACTGGATTTATGGCCGATGAAAATGCCGTTTTTCTTATTATCATAAATATAATTGCCCAATATCTTATTGGTCGAGCCGGCAGTAACGGTAATACCGTTTCCACCGTTGTTTTTGATTACATTCCGCTCGACCGTGGGTGATGCGTTCTCACTTATGAATATACCATCCATGACGTTTTGTGATATGATACAATCACTGATATATCCGTGACTTTTTTCCCCAATACTTATCCCGTTTCTGCGGTTGCCGCTTACACTTGTCTGACTGATATTGATCGAGCTGTTATTGAGCATTTCAATACCGTTGCCGCCATTGTTGAAGGAACAGCTTTCGATAGAAAAAGTGGAGAACTTCGAAAACAATAGAGAGTGCTCAGAAGGTTTGGAGAATTCGACCGAAAGATTTGAGAGCCTGCCGCCACCCAGGTTGTATGCTTCAATGACGGGTGTTGATCCGTCGGTTGTAAGGATCGTATGACCTATTCCTTCGCCCTCCAGATTAACAAAATTCTTCAAAAGTATCCTCTCGTTATATACTCCCGCCTTTATCCTAATTGTGGCGTTGAACTCCGCTTCATTGACCGCTTTCTGAATAGAAGTGTATTTAGCAGTTCCGTCCAATGCCACTAGAACGCTCTTTTCCCGCTTGGCCTTCTTGACTCCCTTTCGTACCTGCGAATGGACCTCAATCTGATACATAAAAAAAGACAAAAACAGTATTCCTATATATATACGCATAGGATTCATTGGCTAAAAATCTTTAGATATCAATTTATTCGATTTTATTAAATTTTGCACCTTTTTTGTTTGAAATCCTGTTTTAAAACAAAAAGCCTTGCTCATCGAACTGAACAAGGCTTTTAGTTGTCTTCTTACAATCGTTTAAATTAACTGACACGATGTTTGTGAGAATGGCCGTTTTCCAGATTTAGTACTCCACGGGGACATACGGCCGAACATATTCCGCAACCGACGCACGAAGCTCGAACAATATTCTCGCCCCGCTGTGCATAGGCGCGTACATCAATGCCCATCTCACAATAAGTTGAGCAATTCCCGCAAGAAATACATTGTCCCCCGTTCGTCGTGATCCGGAATCGTGAAAAATATTTTTGCAGGATACCTAATATGGCGGCCATGGGGCATCCAAACCGGCACCAGATGCGACTCCCCATTAACGGATAAAATCCGGTACCGATTACACCTGAAAATACGGAGCCAATAAGAAAACCATATGCTGATGAAAAACCTAGCGAAAGCGAACCTAATACGCTTCCGTAAGAATACGAATTAATCCAAAGCAGGATAGTCGTAACGGAAATAAAAACTAAAACAGAATAAATTAATATCCGTTCAACTTTCCACGCCTTCAATGATTTATCAGATAACTGCCGGAATGGGTCACCTAATGTCTCAGCCAAGCCTCCGCATCCACAGACCCACGAGCAATACCAGCGTTTACCAAAAAAATAGGTCAAAATTGGCGTAGCAATAAATGTCATCACAACGCCCCAAAACACCATAAAAATTCCAAGGCCGCCTGGATGGCTGAGTAAATATTGCACGTCATTCGGCCATAGTGAATACGGCCGCAAAGGCCAAAAATAAGTGAAATAGAACCCCGGCTGATTTAACATTTCCAGTACGGCAGGAATAAGAAATGCAAAACCTAACTGAAAGAACATGACGGATGATGTACGCAGAACCTGATACTTGCTGTGACGATATTTCACCAGCATTCTTGAACCCATGACCAAGACGGCAAGCGTATAGAAAACGCCATAAAGAAACCACTGATCGGCAGGTTTGTCTCTTAACAGATGACTGAGCGGATCAACTAAACGTATCCAGTTGGACAACAATTCAGAAAACCAATAAAGAACGACATAAAAACCTGTAAAGAGCACGGCGATGACCCAACCAATAGAACCGCGGGACATAACAGAACTAAAAAAAATCCCGTTATTCTTTATTCCTGGAAGTTTTGCTTTTCGTGTGCTTAAAATATATACCAAGCCCCCTGAAACCGACAAACCAAAAGATACAAAAAAGAAAAACCATGGACTTTCGTTACCCATGCCGCTTAAGGAAATAAACAACATTAGAATTCCGATACCAAACATCCCTAATCCGAGCTTCTTCTTAAAACTCAGGTCTTGGTGCGTTGAATGAACTAACGACATCTCGACAGATTGAACAACGGGCAATGGTAACACTTCACCTCCTTTAAATAACTTCTCTGAATGTATACAAGCTCAAACGGATAAGGCCGAAACGCCTCGTCTTGATTTAAACTCTAACCTATCATGGGGATATTGCCTGTTATACATCTCGACGACATCTCTTTCATATGAGTCAAAAAATTCAGGATCAAAATTGGCCTCGGAAAGATTTTCCAATACGTACTGCAAAGGCCTACTTTCTCGTATCCATTTCTGACACACATTTTGCCGAAAACGAATACCCAAAAGGTTAAAACCAATAACCGAGTGATCAATGGTCGAGAACACGATCCTTATCGCATGCCGACCATCGGAATGCTCCCAATAAAATGAACCCTCACCTTGGACAGGAACGTTATTCACGAACCCATAAGTCTGGTATTCTATGTCAAAAAATTTGGCGGAATTAAACCAGATTCCGCGGTTGTATGCCGTACGTTCACCGCAAATGGTTTTTGCGAGCGCCTCGCCCTGCATTCTGCCGGTATACCACAATTGTTCGATTTTTGGGTGGCGAGGCCTAGTCGCTCTAAACTCCACACAATCTCCCGCAGCATAGACATTAGGCACGTTCGTTTCCAGAAATTCATTAACGAGAATTCCTCGACTATTTTCAATTTTGGAACCTCGAACTGCATCAATATTTGGATAGACGCCTGTTGTGAGACCGACAAATTGACACAAAATCTCGTCACCTTTATTCGTGATGACGCTTCGTACGCGACCGGCTGAATCCGGTCTAATTTCTCCTAACTCGGTCTCCAAGCGCAAATCAATGCCGTGCTCCATAATGTGCCTGCTTATGAGCTGAGCCTCTTCTTTTGGCAGAATATTATCCCAATAAAACTTCTCACGAACGAGAAAAGTAACTGCTATCTTCCGGCTTAGAAGCATCTCGGCCATTTCTACACCGATTAAACCTCCACCGACGACAGCCGCGTGGTGAATATCCTTGGTGTTCTTTTCCATCAGATCAAGATCGGGTTTCGAATATAATCCTTGCACTCCTATAAGATCCTGGCCAGGCCACCCAAATTTAGTGCTTTTGGATCCGGTGGCAATGACCAATTTGTCGTAACCGATGCTCTGGCCATTATCCAGAATTACACGTCCTTCATCGGTATCAATGGTTATTACGTGCGCATGAATAAGATTCAGTTTGTTCTTATTCCAAAACCAATCTTCATACGGTTTGGTATGTTCGAATTCCATATGACCCATGTAAATATACATCAGCGCCGTACGGGAAAAAAAATGTTCCGTTTCACTTGAGATGATCGTGATATCCATTTCAGATCTCTTCCGGACATTCCTTGCAACGGTAATACCGGCGATACCGTTTCCGATGATAACCAATTTCGACATAAATTTCCCTCTATGTTTCCGCAGTCTCTTACACTTACATAGCTTGACTATGTACGATCTGTGACCCACTATCAACCGCTGGACTTAATGTTTCAGAAGATTGTCGGTTGAATTAGAATGTTTTCTGCGTTTACGCAATTGATGCTTACGCTGGCTGGGGCTTGTATAGTTTGATTTTTCAATAAACGTTTGTATAATGCGAGCTTTTCGGCACTCCGTTTCAAAACGGCGAATGGCTTTTTCAATAGGTTCGTTTTTTCTAACGATCGTTGAAAGCATCCGATACCTCTGTTTATGTTAATGGATAGGTAACAATAGTAACCCCTTCTTATTTAGTTTATTCCCGGTTCGATGGGATTTATTTAATCAGAAGCATCTTCCTTATCTTCGCTTGTTCCCCTGATTGCAAACGATACAAGTAGAGGCCTGAAGATACTGATCGTCCGCGGCTATCTCGGCCGTCCCATACGGTTTGATGGTATCCTTCCGGCATATCCGACCGCAGTAGAGTTCTAACCTCCTGACCTAATATATTATAGATTTTTATTGTCACTTCCGATTTACCATGAAGACCAAATCTAATGACTGTGTTGGAGTTAAATGGGTTGGGGTAATTCTGGAACAAAATGATATTTTCAGGAACAGGTAACACTACGGTGATTTTGAACGTGATCAGGTCAAAACCAACGGAATTGGTTGCACGAACCGTTACGTCGTGGCTTCCCTTTTGTTCAACGGTCGGCTTCCAGAAAATTCTACCGGAATTGGCATTTATGGTCATGCCCGAAGGCGCGATTTCAAGTGTAAATGTAGATGCCGGGTTTCCTGCTGCTGTCATATAAAACACAAAAGCCGAATCAATAAATACAATCTGATCAGCGACCAAGTTAAATATCGGAACTTGATTTCCTGCCTCATAATACTCAATCCCACCCCGGATATTACCCATAAACAGATCCAGGTCATTATCCCCATCCATATCAATGAATCGAGGAACGGCATTCTGAGTAGCTTTGAGACCCTGATAAGATTCGCTGATCAGCACGAGATTGGGAGACTCCGGATCACCGCGGTTCTCAAAATAGGACACGGATCCATCCTTGTAGCCAACAAAAAAATCCGCATCTCCGTCACGATCGCAGTCTACGATTTCCGGCACCGATTCGGCTTTAGAATGTACGTGCAAATAATTCAACACCGGGTCCTCAAATTGTGGAGAAATAGGCGTGCCGATATTTTTTAAAAAATTAATGGTACCGTCCTCTTCACCTATAAACAAATCAAGATCCCCGTCATTATCAATATCTGCAAAGGCCGGCGTGCAGTAGTTGCCAACATCTATATTTTGGTAAGAATTGCTGACTAAGGAAAATTCTGGGTGCGCAGAATCACCCGTATTTTCCAAATACAGAATTTTCCCAGTGAAAGTTCCAACAAAGCAATCCCGATCGCCATCGTTATCCATATCGGCAAATGCCGGAGCCGAGATAAATTCACCGGCAGGCAAACGTATTACCAATGACGAGTCTAAGGAAAATCTAATGTCGGGTCCAGAAGTGTTGTTCCTATAAAACACTATTTTACCTTGATAGCTGCCTATAAAAAGATCTTTATCGCCATCGTTGTCAATGTCTACCAAAACCGGAAAAGAAGAGCGGCCCACATCAATACACTCGATAAAATTTTTTGTGAGTAATTCAAATGAAGGGAGGTTTGCGTTTTCCGGTTTCGATAAGGCTGGGTTTCTGTACAACCAGAAATTGTCTAATTCCTGATCTCTGTAAACGACATTTATGAAGAGATCCGTATCGCCGTCGCCGTCAACATCCGCAAATCCAGGAACATTGAAACCGAGGCTCTTTAAAGCAGTATCCGGAAATGAGTTTGAGGTCACTTCAGGAAAATCCGCTGTGAAGCGGTTACCTTTATTTTCCAAATAATACATTCCCATGCTGAAAAAATCGCCCCAAAAAAGATCCAGATCCAGATCGCCGTCAATATCATTGAACACAATACCACTGGCTCCATGCCTTTCAGAGTTATGTAGTTTGGCCGCCGAAATGATCAATATGTCTTCAAAGCTATCGGTCACAAATCTGAATTGGAATTGTGATGAAGTTCCGATATTTTCATACAAAGCGAGTGATCCTATGCTACGACCGGTAAAAAAATCCAAATCACCATCAGCATCTATATCGGCAAAATAAGGGATGCTCTGATTTTCGGTCAATATCGCGGAACCGCTCGAATCTTTCACCGATGATTCTTTCAAAACAAACTTAGGTTGAATCAGCCCTCCTATATTCTCATAAAAGTCCATGGCGGAAGAAACGCTTCCGGCGAATAGATCCCAATCGCCGTCGTTGTCAATGTCAACGAATCGGCACCAGTTGCCAACATTGAGAGAATCAAAATGATCCGTTATGAAAACGAACCGCGTGCCGTCATTTTCAAAGTAGGTTATTCTTCCATCAATCTGAGTTATGAATAGATCATTATCATTGTCGCCGTCAATATCGATGAATTCGGATTTAGGAACATACATCCCGCCCAGAAAAGCAAATGGAAGGTTCCGACCGTTCTGTTCTGCTACGAAAGGGTTTGTTTTTTTTGAGTATTCCTGAGCCTGTAGGCCGGTAGGTAGACTATGCGAGACAACAAAGAAAGCGAGGATAGGTAATAAACGCTTCATCCGGGCTTATTTCTTTGAAAAATGATGTTTGGCTTCTGTGTAAAATCCCCGGAGCAACAACGGCAGCAATAAGACCGCACTGCAGACTTTTAGCCATTCGGGGATGATTTCGGAAGCGCTGCCCAAATTAACTAAAATAGGTATGTTAAAATAAAAATAGATCGCGTTTAATAAAAAGCCAAATGCCAATGCGGATATGGAAATGGAAAAAATATAAAACACAAAAGACCTCTTACCTAGTAAATCCTTAACGACACCAATGGTCGAAAGATTCGTAGCGGGCCCTGCCAGCAAGAATACAAGAGCCGCCCCCGGCGAAATGCCTTTAAGGATCAGAGCCGCAGCGATCGGCGTCGACGCGCTTGCGCAAACATACATGGGAATTCCGATCACCAGCATGATCACCATGGTTAAGAATTCATTTTGAAGATAGGTTGAAAAAAAATCTGCAGGTATCGCTGACGAAATTATGCCTGAAATGATAAGGCCGATCAATAAATAGTAGGCTATATCCCCCAATAAATCGTTAAAAGCGTATCGTATGCCTTTCTTTAATTTATTAAACACATCAACCTCTTTTTCAGCCTTTTTTAC
>CAZHUW010000099.1:0-12408 GCA_964535295.1 uncultured Bacteroidota bacterium | reverse complement strand
GTTTTGCTTCGCTCAGATCAAAAGACTTGATCTTCGCATGCGCATGAGAGCTGTACACTACGCGCCCGACAAGCAACCTTTCGTCAACAAGAATATCATCCACGTACGCCGAATTTCCGGTGACGTGTTTTATTGAACTGTCGTGGAAAATTTTTTTCTCCATCAATTATTGCTTCATATAAAGGGAGTGATGAAATGTTGGAGTAATGCTTTGTGCATCAATTTTCAGTTTTTTCTATATGATCAATCCACGTTCCGTTATTCTTCTTTCAATGAGCCTAATTAATTTATTCTCAATTTCATAATGCAAAGGATCAATTTCTTGAAACTGTTTTTCAGTTATAAACCCTATTTCTCTCAAACCAACAGATCGGGTAAGCGTTTCAGACATGGATGCCAAAGCGATATACAGAAATTGAATATATTCTTTTATCGAGCGTCGGCTATAACCTTCCGCAATATTTGAAGCAACAGATAAAGAGGAATCAACGATTTGAGAACGTAATTTAAAATCTATTCGAGGCTCCGAATATACTGTCTTTGCAACAAGTTTGTTCAACTCGATAGCTTTCTGCCAAACGTCCAATTTCATATAACCACGGTTGATATTTCGATATTTTGTATACTCTTTCATCCTCGCATTACTCCGTTACTCCAACATTCCATCACTCCATTATTCCACTGATCCAATCTCTTGTGTTTCACTCCAGAACTTCAATAAAAGATTCCTCGCCGCCGTTCTACGGAACTCTTCCCCCGCACGCGCATCTGAGATCGGACGAAATTCCAGGTCAATTAGATGCATTGCGGCTTCAACATTCTCTCGGTTCCATGATTTACCGGTCAGGAACTTTTCCGTTTTTTCGGCGCGTTTGGTCATTTCGGCCATGCCGCCGTACACCAATTTGATATCCTTGACTTCGCCATGAGCATCTAATTCTAACCTAAATCCTCCGCTGACCGTGGAAATATCCAGATCCTTCCGTTTTGAAACTTTGTAGGATTTGACGATCGTACCTTTTTTAAGTTTTGGAATTTTCACTGCGGTAATAATTTCTTCCGGCAAACGTACGGTCTGACGATAACCTGTGACGAAGACATCCAACGCAACTTTTCTTTTGCCGTGGATACTTTCGAGGATAACTTTGGCATTATATGCCATTAAAACCGGCAGTGTGTCACCGATCGGAGAGGCCGAGCCCAGATTCCCGCCAAAGGTAGCCAAATTTCGGATCTGGAGCGAACTGAAAACGGACAACATGTCGTATAGTGCCGGGAGATCATTTTTTACTCTCACCAACACGTGATTCAAAGGAACACCTGCACCAAAAATGACCTTCTCATCATCTTCAATGATCTCCTTAAGGTCCGACGTGGCTGACAGGTCAATGATCTCTTCTATCAATTCATGCTTTTTGGTCACGCGAAGAGCCATATCCGTTGCACCGGTGATGAAAGTGGCTTTCGGATGATCGACCTTCAGCAGCATGGCTTCTGAAAGTGTCCGGGGTTGAAAATATTTTTGTTGGGAGGTTTGTATAGCAAGAGATTTGGATGAGATCTTTTTTAATTGCTCAAGAACGGCTCCTTCTTCATCCGTGAACCGATCAAGGCCGTTGTGAACACAGGCTTCTGAAGCAGCTTCCACGATCGGACGGTAACCCGTACAACGGCAAAGATTTCCTGTCAAAGCGTCATCAATAGCTTCTCGTGTCGGATGAGAATCGTTTTTATACAAAGCAAACATGGACATGATGATCCCCGGCGTGCAATAGCCGCACTGGGCGCCGAATTTATTCACCATGGTTTCCTGAACCGGGTGCAGGCCGCACTGCGTCTCACTCAGGTTTTCAACCGTGATCAGCCATTTTCCGTGGATCATGGGCAAAAAAACAAGACAGGAATCGACGGGCGTATATTTCATTCTGCCGTCTTCGTCCGGTTCTGCAATCACAACCGTGCATGCGCCGCAATCGCCCTCCGCGCAGCCTTCTTTCGTGCCTTTATGATCGGGCAAACTGCGGAGATAGTTGAGTACGGTCGTGGTAGGGCAAAGATGTTTGTCACGATTAAAATCTATATCTACAACTTTTCCATCGAATACAAATGAAACAATAGATGATTCCATTATTCATTGCTCATTGTTCATTGATCATTCTGTTTACCATTTCTTAAACACAAAAAACACCGCCGCGATCATCAGCATAAATCCTACAATATAATTCCACTTCAATTCTTCTTTTAGAAACGTAACCGAAAAAACACAAAACGTGATCAGCGTAATGACTTCCTGGATCGTTTTCAGTTGCGCCACATCGAACTGCCCATGCCCGTAGCGATTCGCCGGAACCTGAAAACAGTATTCCACGAACGCAATGCCCCAACTGGCAAATATCGCCAGCCAGATCGGCGAATCTTTATATTTAAGATGCCCGTACCAGGCAAAGGTCATAAAAATATTCGAAATTGTGAGAAGAATGATGGTCTGCATAAACGAAATGCAACTTTCTTATGATTCATTAATAATTATTCATTACATACTCCTTCGATACTGACCGCCAACCTGATACAGCGCGCCGCTGATCTGCCCAAGAGAACAGTTCTTGACCGTCTCCATCAATTCAGCAAATAGGTTCCCATTCTGTAATGCAACTTCCCGTAAAGAATGCAGTCTCTTTGCCGTCTCACTTTGATTACCCTTCCAGAAATTCTTCAGATTGATGATCTGCGCTTCTTTTTCCTCTTTGGTCGAACGGATCAATTCCGTCTGATGCGGCACCTGATCCGGATTTTGATTGAGGAAGGTATTTACTCCTACGATCGGCAATTCGCCGGTATGTTTCAGATTTTCATACAAAAGGGACTCTTCCTGGATCTTGTTACGCTGATACATCGTCTCCATAGCGCCAAGCACGCCGCCGCGTTCCGAAATGCGGTCAAATTCCGCCAGGATCGCTTCCTCCACCAGATCGGTCAATTCTTCGATGATGAATGAACCCTGCAGCGCGTTCTCATTCTTGGCAAGCCCGAGTTCTTTGTTGATGATCAATTGTATCGCCATCGCGCGGCGGACGGACTCTTCTGTCGGGGTCGTGATCGCTTCGTCATATGCATTGGTGTGAAGCGAATTGCAATTATCGTAAATGGCCATCAGCGCTTGTAGTGTCGTGCGTATATCATTGAAGCTGATCTCCATCGCATGTAAACTGCGGCCGGACGTCTGAATATGATATTTCAGTTTCTGCGAACGGTCGTTGCCCTTGTATTTATATTTCAGCGCGACGGACCAGATGCGGCGCGCGACGCGTCCGATGACGGAATATTCCGGATCGAGGCCGTTCGAAAAGAAAAATGACAGGTTCGGCGCAAAATCGTCGACGTTCATTCCGCGTGATAAATAATATTCGAGATATGTGAATCCGTTGCCCAGCGTCAAAGCGGCCTGCGTAATAGGATTGGCGCCGGCTTCGGCGATATGATATCCAGAAATACTGACGGAGTAATGATTGCGTATCTTTTTCTTCACGTAATATTCCTGCATGTCGCCCATCATTTTGAGCGCAAATTCCGTCGAGAAAATGCACGTGTTCTGCGCCTGGTCCTCTTTGAGAATGTCGGCTTGAACCGTTCCACGCACCACACTCAGCGTATGCGCTTTGATCTTTTTGTAAGTATCGTGGTCGACCAATTTATCGCCGGTCGTACCGAGCGTACCGTAGCCGAACATCACACCGTCGTACTTGATCGCCTTGGCATAATGCGGATGCGAATGATCGACGTTGGGACGCATCAGTTTGCCCGCCTGGCCGTTCTCGCGCAGGAATTTCTCAACCTGCTGATCGATCGCGGTATTGAAGAACATCGCGAGGATCATAGGCGCCGGCCCGTTGATGGTCATGGATACCGATGTATTCGGGTCGCAGAGATCAAATCCGGCGTACAGTTTTTTCATATCATCCAGCGTACAGATCGAAACGCCGGAATTTCCGATCTTGCCGTAAATATCCGGACGGTAATCGGGGTCCTCCCCGTAAAGCGTCACGGAATCAAAAGCCGTTGACAGCCGCACAAAAGCCTGGTCTTTGGAAAGATAATGGAAGCGTTTATTGGTGCGCTCCGGCGTGCCTTCGCCGGCGAACATACGCGTGGGATCTTCGCTGCTGCGTTTGAACGGAAACACGCCCGCCGTGTATGGGAATTCTCCCGGGACATTCTCTTTCATGATCCATTTCAGCAGATCGCCCCAATCCTGATAAGAAGGCAGCGCCACTTTGGGGATGCGTGTTCCGGATAACGAATGCGTCGAGAGTTCGTTGACGATCTCTTTATCGCGCACCTTGGTGACCATTTTGTCCTGCGCATACAGTTTTTTAAAATGATCCCATTCTTTCAGGCGCTTCTTGAATTCCGGACGCAAACGGATATTCAGATTCTCGATCATCTGATCAACGGCATGAATGACGTCGCCGGCATTGGATACTTTATCAAATGTGATCTTCGAAGTGCCTTCACCGCTGTCACCTAATTCAAACGACTTCAATTGCCCGCCGGCGAGCACATCCTGATTTTTGAAGATCTCTTTTGTTCCCTTCAACTGATAGATCTTTCGCGCGATTTCGGATTGTTCTTGTACGAATTGCTGATATCCGCGCGCCGTATCCGTGATCTCGCTAAGATACCGTGTTCGCGCCGGAGGAATGATGTATTTTTTTTCACTCATCTCCGGCGTCAGCACCATCGATGATTTCCAGTCGATCGTTGTTTTACTCTTGATCTTATCGATGAGGTGAACGTACAGCGTGTTCACGCCGGGATCATTGAACTGACTGGCGATCGTTCCGAATATCGGAAGCGATTCGTCCGCGGCATCGAACATTTTACGGCTGCGTTTGTATTGTTTGCGAACATCACGCAACGCATCGAGCGATCCGCGTTTGTCAAATTTATTGAGCACCACAATATCGGCAAAATCGATCATGTCGATCTTTTCCAACTGCGTTGCCGCTCCGAAATCCGAGGTCATGACATACATCGACACATCCACGAGATCGACAATTTCAGAATCCGACTGGCCAATGCCCGCCGTTTCAACGATGATCAGGTCGAATGCCGCCGCTTTCACGATCTCGATCGCTTCCTGTATCGCCTTGCTCAGCGCTAAATGGGATTGCCGCGTCGCGAGACTACGCATATAGACACGCGAATTAACGATCGCATTCATACGGATACGGTCACCGAGTAAAGCTCCACCGGTCTTACGTTTGGACGGATCGACGGATATGATTGCAACGCTTTTGTCGGCAAAATCATTGATAAACCGGCGAACGAGTTCGTCGGTAAGTGAACTCTTCCCCGCACCGCCGGTTCCTGTAATTCCAAGCACCGGAACGGCCTTTTCAGCTTTGATCTTATCTAATTTCTTTCTCAGATCGGTAAGCGTCCCATTCTTTCCGCCCTCAACCACTTCTTCTGCATAGGTGATCAATTGCGCGATCGCTTTGGGATCTTTTTTGGCCAGTTCTTCGACTTGTCCATTCACTTGGTCAATGGTAGAAAAATCCGTTTTGCGCAGCATGTCGTTGATCATGCCCTGCAATCCCATATTGCGTCCGTCTTCCGGAGAATAGATCTTTTCAATGCCGTAAGATTCCAGTTCTTTAATCTCTTCCGGAACAATGACGCCGCCGCCGCCGCCGAAAATCTTAATATGATGCGCGCCTTTTTGATTCAGCAGGTCGCGCATGTATTTAAAATATTCCACATGGCCGCCTTGGTACGAACTGATCGCGATCGCCTGTGCGTCTTCCTGGATCGCGGTATTGATCACATCTTCGGCTGAACGGTTATGCCCAAGGTGAATGACCTCCGCTCCCGACGCCTGTAAAATACGCCGCATGACGTTGATCGACGCGTCGTGCCCGTCAAACAAACTCGCGGCCGTAACAAAACGTATCTTGTGTTTAGGCTTATAGACTTCTGTTTCCACGCTCTATCCTTCTTAATTTAGAATTTAAAATTTCTAATTTAAAATTTTCTTTAGTCCTCATGTACCACGACATAATGACCTTTCGGCTTCCTAAACAAAAACACAAGAAGCGCTCCGATCACAAACCCTCCGAAATGCGCCCACCATGCTACGCCGCCGGTATGGGCATCTGCGCCAAGTGAAAGCGTCCCCTGAAAGAATTGCAGCAATATCCAAAAACCTAAAAAGAAAAAGGCCGGGATCTCAATGATCTGTATAAAAATAAATATCGGCAGCAGCGTTACTACCTTTGAATGCGGATATAGTACAATATAGGCGCCCATGACACCGGCAATCGCGCCGCTGGCGCCTACCGTCGGGATCGGTGAATCGGAATTAAGATAGATGTGGGTGAACCCGGCGCCCAGACCGCAGAGAATATAAAATAACAGAAATTTCTTGTGCCCCATGCGGTCCTCGACATTGTCGCCAAAGATCCAGAGATACCACATATTGCTGATCACGTGCATCCATCCGCCGTGTAGAAACATGGAAGACACCAGCGGTCCAAATCGTCCGAGAAAATCTGTCGGCTGATACTGCGCCATCCAGAAATATTTGGCCGGAACGATGCCGAACATATTGAACAAAGGATTGATATCCGGTCCCAACAGCCATTCAAAAATAAAAATCGCCCCGTTGACCACGATCAAAGCGACGGTCACAACCGGAAATGTTGATGATGGAATTGTGTCGCGTAGTGGGATCATAAAAGGATTCTTTTATCCTGCTTTTTATCTGACTAAATCGTTTTAATGTATCTAATTCCCGCCACTTTTTCCAATGACTTTTTCTTATCCTACCCCACTTCTCCGAGGCCTAATTTATCGTAATATTCCTTCATGAATTTCTTCTTCACCGATACATTTTCTGCTACACGTAACTGAGGATCTTTTTTAACAAGATCAAATGCGGCTTCGCGTGCTTTTTTCATCAGTTCCCGGTCAAAAAGAATATGGGCCATCTTCAATTCCGGCAGGCCGGATTGTTTCGTACCGAAAAATTCCCCGGGCCCGCGAAGTTTGAGATCCTCTTCGGCGATCTTAAATCCGTCGTTCGTTTCTTCCATGACACGGATACGCGCCATGTTCTCTTCTATCAAGCCGTCTTTCCCGATCATCAGGATGCAGTACGACTGCTCGCCTCCACGCCCGACCCGCCCGCGCAGTTGATGCAACTGCGTCAGGCCAAACCGCTCCGCATGCTCGATCAGCATGATCGTCGCGTTGGGAATATTCACACCGACCTCGATCACAGTGGTACTAACCAGAATATGGATATCGTGATTCTTGAATTTGGCCATCTCTTCCTGCTTTTCCGCGCTTTTCATTTTCCCATGAAGCAGCCCGAGCCGGAAGTTTGGAAATACCTTTTTTGACAAATGCTCAAAAGCTTCCGCAGCGGCTTTGAGGTCGGACTTTTCAGATTCTTCAATGAGCGGATACACGATGTAACATTGACGTCCTTTTTTGATCTCCGCTTTTATGAATTCGTATATCTTTTTCCGCGCGTCTTCTTTTCTGGAAACGGTTTTGATCGGTTTGCGGCCGGTGGGTAATTCTCCTATGACTGAAATATCCAGATCGCCGTAAACGGCCATAGCCAGCGTTCGCGGGATCGGCGTCGCGGTCATGACCAGTACATCCGGGTAAATCCCTTTGACAACGGCTTTCCTGCGTACCTCCGCACGTTGCATCACGCCGAACCGGTGCTGTTCGTCGATCACGACCAGTCCTAACTTCTCAAATTCCACATGCTCCTGGAATATCGCATGCGTGCCGACAACAATATCCGCCTGATGGTACTTAATGTCATACAATATTTTCTCGCGTTCGGTCTTTTTTTGGCCGCCTTTGAGCAGGGTTACACGGATATTCATTCCCCACAGATATTCCTGTATGACATAATAATGCTGTTCGGCCAGAATTTCCGTCGGCGCCATGAATGCCGTCTGATATCCGTTCTCCACTGCGATCAGGATCGCCAGCAAAGCCACAATGGTCTTGCCGCTGCCGACATCGCCCTGGATCAGCCGGTTCATGCAATGAGGCGACTTCATATCGGCGTGAATTTCCCTGAGAACTTTTTTCTGTTCGTCGGTCAGCTGGAAAGGTAATTTTGAAATCAATTCTTTCATTTTGTCGCCGACTTTTGAAAATACGATCCCTTTCTGCGATGCCGTGATCTTTTGCTTACGGTAGGCCATCATCAGTTGAAGATAAAAAAGCTCTTCGAATTTGATACGCTCACGCGCTTTTTCAAGATTATCCACCGACAACGGGAAATGGATCTGCCGATAGGTTGCCTGAATGGAGAGCAGTTTATTTTTTTCGATGATCGTTCGAGGCAAAGATTCTTCAATTTCATCCGAAAGATCTAAAAGCGGCTTGATCAACCGGCGGAAACCGCGGCTGTCGAACCATTTTTTTCGCAGAGCTTCGCCCGACGGATATACGGGAATAATGGCGCCGGTGTGAAGGAAATTATTTTCTTCTTCGTTTTCCAGCCGGTCGAATTCCGGATGCGTGATCTGGAGTTCGCCGTTATAATATTCGATCTTGCCGTACGCGGCCAGCATTTCTCCGGCCTCAAATGCCTTTTCATAATATTGCGCGCCCTGAAACCATACCAGATTAATGTGTCCCGTGTCGTCTGCAAGGATCAGGCGAAATCGTGAACCCCATGCTTTCCGGTTCTTTACCAGAGCAAAACTTTCTACACGGCCAACTACGGTTGCCGCGTCATGGATCCGCAGGTCTTTGATCGCCGGAACATGCGAACGGTCAAGATAACGGCGCGGAAAATAATTCAAAAGATCCCATAAGGTAAAGATACCGGTTTCGTTTAGAACATCCGCTCTTTTGGGGCCGATCCGGGGAAGAAACTTGACTTCCGTGTTAAGGTCATGAATCATTTGAATCTATAACTATGTTTTATATCAACTTATATTTTATATCGTGGTGTAATATAATATTTACACTCCGAAAATAGTAATGACTAATCAATTGATTATACTGATAGGCCTCGTTAAATTGTGATGTTGAGATTATAAACAAATTTTGTTTACCATTTTCTCACGATCTGATTAAATCAGAGTTTACTTTTCTACACCCAAATTGCCGATGACAAAAACCGAAACAAAAACACACACGATCATGATCGTGGACGACGAAGATGAAGTGCGGGAAATGATCCGGCGAATTCTTCGTTTCTCACAATTTAATGTCATCGAGGCACGGGACGGTTTTGAAGGTATGGACATGGCGCTGGCGCATAAGCCCGACCTGATCACGCTCGATATCATGATGCCCGGCAAGGACGGGATCAAATTATGTGAGGAACTGAAAGCCAATCCGCTGACCAAACATATTCCTGTCCTCGTTCTTACCGTTGCCGGCAGCCGCAAAAAAGTCATGAGCGCGGGCGCCGATCATTATATGAATAAATTATTTTCCATCGACGAATTCATCAAAGTCATCTACAGCCTGCTCAACAAAAAATCTCCTTCGCGCAATTAACTCCCGATCTTTTTGACCACGGTTTCTTTTTGAATTTGCTTGATCTGCTTCTTTTCGGCAAGACCGTTGATCTGTACCACATCATATAATTTCAACTCGTCAAAAACTTCATTTTTGTCTGAATCGTCGCGATTATTTTTCAGACATTCGCAGCGCCCGTGATCATTGCATACATACGCTTTTCGTCGCCCCTTTTCTTTGGCCATATCGCTCACGACGCGGAATTGACCGGTAAAATCACGCTCTGGGAAAATAAAATCCGATAAGTGAATGTCCTGCCGGCTCAAAATGAGATAGGAGAATTTCATTGATTTCCGGATATGGCCGATCATTTCATCGATCACGGCGATAAATGCGGGCCGCTCCCAGCGGATATCGTGATGGCACCAATCCCCCGCATCAACCAGAGCCGGGCAGCTCTTGAAAGTAAAACAAGGCGCATAAACAAACCAGCCTTTTTGTAAAAGACGATCCCTTAACTGCAGTAGTCGGCGCGATGATTCTCGCAATGCCGGCTCGATCAGTATGACAAAACCTTCAGGCAATAAATTCCTCTCCAAAATCTCAATGAAATGGACCCCGCCTTGCTCGGTCAATTCATTGATAATATTTCCCCCGAAGATCACATCAAACTTTTCATCAGATAAACTCCCTTTTTCCAAATCCGTACGAATAGTATTCAATGTGTCAGTCCCCGCGAATTTTTTGTAAAACTCTTCAAATGTTCTCAGAGCCCGATCCGATTGATCCCAGGCCGTGAAATGAGAACGATTCTGCGGATAACGCTCATGCAGCCACATCGATGCGCCGAGTATCATGGTGCCGGTACCGCTGCCGATATCCAGCACATTCACCTGTTGATGCCTTTCAAAAAAACCCGAGGGGGCCAGTTCATTCAGTGGATGATAAATTTTGAGAAGATTGCAGGTCGTGTAATACAAAAGATACGCGTCACAATAGGCCTTATTGTCCAGGTAGGCCGAGGAGATAAATTCCTGCCGTTGCCGGTTCTTTTTCAAGCCCGACGACATCGCGCTGATCGTCTGAGCAAAAGGCCTGAGTTTCTTCGGAACGGGATTTTCTAATGAAAGATCAAATTGCGATTCCAGCGCGGAGAGATAAGCTGATGGAAGGAGAAGTTTATTTTTCATGAGATTTTGTGTGAACCACCCCTGGGTCCCCTCCTTGCTCGGAACAAACTTGAATGAAAGCAATGAGCAAGGAGGGGCAGGGGGTGGTTGCTAATGCGACTTGATCACATCCATACCCATGTATTTGCGCAGAACTTTAGGAACCACGATCGTTCCTTCGTCCGTCTGATAATTCTCGATGATCGCCGAAACAATTCGCGGTACTGCCAGGCCTGAACCGTTCAGCGTATGAACGAATTCAGGCATACCTGCGGCATCTTTGAACTTGATATTCATACGCCGTGCCTGGAACGATTCAAAATTACTGCACGAAGAAACTTCCAGCCACCTTTGCTGCCCTGCCGACCACACTTCCAGATCGTATTTTTTGGTTTGTGTGAACCCCATATCACCCTTACACATCAGGAGAACACGGTACGGCAATTCAAGTTCCTGCAATAATTTCTCAGCATCGGTGCGTAAACTTTCAAGTTCGTCATACGACGTGTCGGGATGAACGAATTTGACCAGCTCTACCTTATCGAATTGATGCAGCCGATTGAGTCCGCGCACGTCCTTGCCGTAGGATCCCGCTTCTCTGCGAAAACACGGCGTATACGCGGCGTATTTGATCGGAAGTTGATCTGTTTTTAAAATCTGCTGGCGGTGAATATTGGTCACCGGCACTTCCGCCGTCGGAATGAGATAAAATTCGTCCTTTGTCACTACGTACATCTGGTCTTCTTTATCGGGCAATTGCCCCGTGCCGGTTGCGCTGTCGGTATTTACGACGATGGGCGGTTGTATTTCTTTGTATCCATGCTCGCCCGCTTTGTCGAGGAAAAAATTGATCAGTGCGCGCTGCAATTTGGCTCCCGCGCCTTTGTAAACCGGAAACCCCGCGCCGGCGATCTTGACACCGGTTGCAAAATCGATCAGGTCGAGTTTTTCCACCAGATCCCAATGCGGTTTTAGCTGAAAATCCGCTTTCGGCATGTTGCCCCAGGTGAATATCGTCTTATTATCTTCCGGTGTGCCGCCGTCAGGAACGGACGGATGCGGGATGTTGGGAACGGTCAGCAGAAGCTGATTCAGATTGGTCTCTGCCGCTTTTTGCTGTTCGTCCAGAACTTTGATCTCGTCGCCTACGGCTTTCATCTCTGCCACCATTGCATCGGCATTCTGACCGGCCTTTTTCATTTTGGCGATCTCTTCCGACGCTTTGTTCCGCCGCGCTTTTTTTTCTTCAACTTTAAGAATGATCGCTTTGCGTTCGTCGTCAAATTTGACCAGCGAATCAAAATCCACTTCAAATTTTTTCTCTTTGGCCGCTTTCTTTACCAGGTCCAGGTTCTCACGGATAAATTTCAGATCAAGCATAAATCCCTCGCTTTAGAAATACGTTTTTGAACTTCGCCATGATAACGAAAATAGCGGTGAAAATCAATGATAAGGAACGCGAGTCATTCTGAAAGAATTTTTTTTGACAGAGGCTATTAAAGGAAATCCCCATTAGGTCACATTGAATGACGGTTAGCTGTCTTTATAAAATCTTTATACTTTTGATGCAAATCTTTACGCGGTCTTCATTGTATGCGCCCCTGAACATTCGATATATTAGTTCCTTGTTTTTTAAACAATGAGATATAAGGATTCAACTTGACACAAACCCATAAATTGACCCCTCTGCTTGTCCTGACAACATTAGGGATCGTATACGGCGATATCGGCACGT